>NZ_JACJDU010000038.1:0-48948 GCF_014163715.1 Shewanella sp. SR44-4
CTCAGGTATTCCACTTCTGTGTTGCATCGATTTAAAAGGGAACAGCCATTTCTACATCAATGCGCCTTGAATTAAAAAACCTGAGAGACTCTGAACTGATCAGATATTTAATGAGATTGGTATTATAGCTCTGAGGTGTACTCAAGTAAGCTATTGGTTCTGTATATGGTCGCGGTAAATATCGATGATGATGCTATTTTTGGTTTTATTTGTGTAAAACACAAAATGAACCTAAAAAAAGGGCAACCAATTTGGTTGCCTAAGTCGTTCTTTGTGGGTCGTGATTAACAGTGCGCTAGCGTGTTAATACTCCCCAAATAGGGATGATGATGAACATAAAACTGTCGCGACAAGCAAATACAAAAGTCAGTAATCAAACCTTTGGATACACACTAAAACGTTGGAGGAAGACGCTTAGCGAGTACATGTTCTTACTTGTTACATTTCTTACTTGTTACATATAGTCTGACTAGTGCTCGTTAGAATAGTTCATTAAATAATGAAAAAATTTAAAAATAGATAATCATTGGGTTTTACTCATCATTGGTAGTTGCACGTGGTTCTATGTAAATGACGTTTATCGTGGCATAACATCTGCTGTCTCGAGAGCCTAAAAACGGGTTTTACAAAATTATTTTCAAGCTCCCAGACCAGGTTACCCAATATCGAAATCGACTTAGCGAAACTCATTAGCTTAATTACTGTGAGTTAAACGACATCACCTATTTAGGTGTAGTGATAAACATGCGCAGTGCTAGTTAGCCCCCATCTCTTAATAATAGCTGGGATAAATCGATGAGAATGGTTTTATTTCATGTTGGTAATATCAAACTTGGCTAATATTGCTTTGCCTATTTATGCTACTTGCCTATTTACGCTACTTGCCTATTTACGATCATAGGGCGCATTGACACATTGCTGTGTGTTGAGAGCAAGCCAATGCGGTGAAGTTAGCTGGTTATGATCTTATGTTGATGAGCTTCCCTATATAGAAAACACATCACTAGGGTAGACCTAAGCTAGACCATGCAACGCATTCTAGTTGCGTTGTACAATCAACAGACATAAAAAAAGGCAATCAAATGACTGCCTATCGATCGACTTAGCGATCAAGGGGACCGCGCTAGAAGTCCCAGGGAGATGATGAACAAAAGTGAATATCACTGTTACTAAGTTGGAGTGCCTAATGGTTTAAAAGTTCAATATAAATGAATTCTTTTATCAAAATAGTGAGATTAATTTTATACTGATTATTTTTCAGTGGCTTAAGAGTTTACTTTTTCTAACGGTTTTCCATTGTTTGAGTACTTCTATTCGAAAATATCGTTAAATGAAAATGTGGCAGACTTTAGATGTTCACTTACCAGGAACTGACTAAGCCGTGAGCAAAAGCAGGGTGATTATCATGACATCAATCACCCAAAGCCATTCTCATTGATTATCAGCCTTCGATTACACGATAGAGGCTATGGCTATCTAAGCAGTTTTTCAATGACAGCGTTAAGGTCTTCTGGTTTTGTTGTTGGTGCATATCGTTCAATCACGTTTCCTTGTTTATCGACTAAAAACTTAGTGAAGTTCCATTTTATTGACTCACTACCTAAAAGGCCTTTGGCAGACTTTTTAAGATGTTGATATAACGGATGGCTGTTACTGCCATTGACTTCAATTTTACTGAATAATGGGAATGTCACGCCAAAGTTTAGTTCGCAAAATTGGCTGATCTCATCTTCATTGCCTTGTTCTTGCTTGCCGAATTGATTGCAAGGAAAGCCTAAAATAACTAAACCGCGATCTTTATACTGTTGATATAGTGCTTCAAGTGCTTTGTATTGTGGGGTGAAGCCACATTTACTTGCTGTATTAACAATAAGCAAAACGTGATCTTTAAAATTCTCCATAACAACATCATTGCCTTGAATGTCTTTTACGGAAATAGGGTAAATAGCTGCGGTCATGTGATGCTCCTTTATATGAAAGATAAACTATAATGTGAAAATGCTTAGCTGGCAATTAAGTTGTTGGCAACTTAATATATCTGTTTGCTTATCAATACCAATTTCAATATAGTTGCGCATATTTTACTATCAAGAATTAAGGGCGGGCTGATGAGTGAATTAAAGAACGAACTTAGTTCTGAAGATGAAATCGACACCAGTTCACAACCACAGGCTGATGTCAGTCAAGTGGTTCATTTGTTAACTGAAGCAGAAGGCGATGAACAGGCCGAAATGTTCAGTGAAATCTTGACTGAAGCAGAACCAGGCACAATTGCTTTATTATTAGAATCGTTACCACTTGATGAACGTTATGAACGTTGGCAGCAAGTCGATGTTGAAGAGCGTGTAGACGTTCTAAACTTAATGCGCGCCGATCCTCGTTTAGGCATTGTTAAGAAAATTCCAGATGAGGAACTAGACTTACTCTTTTCTCAATTAAGTCCAGAAGACCTTATTGAATGGAGTGATTCATTACCTGACAACATTACCGATCGTGCATTAGCACAGATGGGTGAACGTCAACGTAAGCACTTCGAACTGTATGATCAATATTCTGAAAATGAAATCGGTCGTTATGCTGATCACCAGATGTTGGCATTAAGTCTTACCTCTACCGTCGCGCAAGGACAACGCTTTTTTCGCCGAATTGATTTAGATTGTAATGACCATCTTTTTTTAGTGGATAAAAACGATAAATATTTAGGCACAGTGCGTCGTTATGACGTTTTCAGAACAGCGGATCTTGATACTCAATTACAAGTGTTAAAATGGGATGACAGCCGAGTTATCTCTGCGGATTCATCTTTAATCGAAGCAGCCGAAGCCATTGAGCATAGTCGCGAACTTGAATTACCGGTTGTCGATGAAGATGGTATATTAATTGGGCGAATGACACTGCGAACTGCTACAGCATTAGTGCGTGAACATTACGAAGCACAATTAATGGCAACTGCTGGTATGGATGAACACGACGATTTATTCGCCCCGATAGTGGTGGGTGCAAAGCGTCGTGCCGTGTGGCTAGGGATAAACTTACTCACGGCATTTTTAGCATCTGCTACTATTGGATTATTCGAAAATGTATTGTCGCAAGTGGTCGCGTTAGCGGTATTGATGCCAATTGTGGCTTCAATGGGTGGCATTGCAGGTAGCCAGTCGTTAACGTTAATGATCCGCGGTATGGCAATGGGTCAGATTTCTGCTGGTAACGTGATGTCGTTGATGAAAAACGAACTCGGTATCGGTGCGCTAAATGGCATGCTGTGGTCGATTGTCATCGGTATTATTGCCGGATGGTGGTTTAACGATACGATAATGGGCGTCGTTATTGCCTGTGCTATTTTAGTTAATATGGCTGTTGCTGCGATTGCTGGTGTGATGGTGCCGATGATTTTACAGCGCTTTAATCAAGACGCTGCTTTATCTGGTTCAGTTATTCTGACCACAGTGACTGACGTTGTAGGCTTTTTTACTTTTTTGGGGTTAGCCACCATATTTTATCTGTAAAAGGTCAATTTCAGAGACATCGAAATACACTGATTCAATATTGCCAACGCTTTACTTAAATGGTCTTGAGTTTCTCAAGGCCATTTTTTTCAACAAAAAAGCAAGTTGCAGGCAACTTGCTTTTTAAACTTGATGAGAAAATTCTGTTAAATTATTTCCACTTAGCAGGCGCGAACTCCATTTCTGCATTATCGTCAAAGTAACGGCGCTTAGTATCTCGGCGACGCTGTTTTACTTTTTTCGATTTTGGTTTTCCCTTGATGTTATCGCCCCATGGCGCATCATCTTCATCAAATTCAAATGAGTGTGACATTTTCAACATTCCAGATAACTGTACCTCTGTTGGTACAGCCTCTTTTTACCTAAAGTTAATGACAAGCTAAAGCGAAATATTTCATCCTTGATGGTAAAAATTATTGCACGTAAAAATGACACTGATATGACAATTCATTTTTTACTTTAAATAATTAAACTTTACTAAGCACCAATTCATTAAGGCATTGAGCTAATTGTTGTTGCCAAGGTTTGGGCATGGAGATTGAGTGCGATAAGCGGGTGTCTAACACACTGAAAGTGGGCCTATTAACGATAGATGTATATTGTTCTGATGTTATAGGCTGCAAATAAATTGATTGAGGTAATAAGCCTAACGCTATTCCTTGTGTTTTGATCTCTTGAGCAAACTCATACCAAGTACACTTACCTGCATTACTCCAATGGTAAATAGCTGACCATTGTTTTTGTGAACACAGTTTCCACAGAAAAAGTGCAAAGTCGTCAACCATTGTCGGGCTACCCGTTTGGTCATTGACAACTTTGATGGGATTGTCTGCGCTTGAACCTATCGTTTGTTGATTATGTGACTGCTCCATTAACTTCAGCATCGTGGTAACAAAATTATTGCCACTGTGATGATAAAGCCAAGAAGTTCGCACAATACAAAATAGAGCCGATTGATAACCCAACAATATCTCTTCGGCGAGTAATTTTGATTGCCCATAAGCATTAATAGCTGATGGTTTTTGTGTCACAGAATAAGGTGTCGATGAGCGACCATCGAATACATAATCAGTCGACAATTGGATTAGTTTGATTCCATAATTACTGGCTGCTTTTGCCATATACTCAACGGCTAATGCATTTGTTTGCATTACTGCAGCTGGGTTTATTTGTGCTTTTTCTACATTAGTATAAGCCGCGCAGTTGATGATGATATCGGGGCGATAAAAAGCTAATGCCTCATCAATGAGTTGTGGCTGAGTAATATCAACTAGTTGATGGTTGAGTTGGATTAGTTCTGCTGTTTTGGGCTGAGTACGTTTTAAGGCTTGGGCGAGTTGACCTGTTTGGCCAAATGTTAATATTTTCATTAAGAGTGAACCAAGTGCCATTGAACAGTTTGGTGTAAACCATCTGAGAAGCTATATTTTTGTATCCAATTCAATGTTATGGCTAGTTTAGTCGCATCAATCGCATAAGTTTTACCTACGTTACCCTGTGTTAATATCGTCATTAAAGCTTCAATATGATCACTTGATGTTTCACGGATCTGATATTGTGAATTTGGACAGTAGTTGCTTTTTTTTTGAAAAGCATATGTTTGATTTCCTTCCGGAAGCTCATGAATTGAAATATGATACAAACTAATTGATTACCCTTAATCGGCCATTCAAAAATGCTTTTTTCTAAGTGATTAATTTTTAAATTTTAGCACAGCTAACATCAATTAATCAGATTTGTTATTGATGTTATTCAGCGAGATGTGTGGATGTTTTCTGACCTAGTCCTTCGATTTTATCGACTCTATATCGCTCTGCGTCTGGGCCTGTAATTCGCCTAAATTTTACATCTAACAAATATAAGTGATCTGAATAGACTTGATAAATATGTCCACGATCTAAAATGATAATGTTACCACTTTTATCCCACTTAAATGTTCCGCTGCCACGATAAGGATTGGGATCAGTGCCTAGACGAATAGTGTGGATGGTATATTGGTTCGGTTGGATTAGTTCAAGAGTGGTATCCATTCCATCGCAACTCGGGCATGGGAATACACCATGATACACACCTTGCCATTGCAAAGTGTTTTGACTACTTGAAGTTGTATCTATAGTCGAGGTGTCTTGCTGGCCGCAGCCGACGATTGTTAATATAATCACTAACCATAAATTTTTCATCTAAAATCCTTTTAGATACAAAATTGTTACGAATGTGACGCTCGGCAGTTCTGGTTTTATGTGTCTCAAGTGAATGATCAACAATTTAAAATAATATTCACTTTTATAAACGTGACTATGTAAAACATGTCTATTTGACTCAAGCTAAACCAGTATGACGAGGATGACTTTAATATAGATAACCAAAGCGCACTCGCGCTTTTATCATCAATTAATCCCGATGTTAATTCTTGATGTTAATTCTTAATGTTAATATATAGGTATATCATAGATTTTGAGTATTAACGGTTAAACTTTAGTCTGTATATCGAAAAATTGTTTTATTTCATCAATTCTATCCATTGCATCTTGATAACCTAAATCAATCAAAGTGGTGGTATAGCTTTTTTCGAATAATAAATACGACACAATACTCGAGTCAGACTGTCTGTTAATACCAAATAATTTCAATAAAGTTCTGATTGCAAAAGGCATATCATCATAGAACCGTTCTGCAATTCGGCTTAAATCTTGACTAGGTTTTATCACTAAAGTATCAATATGACGCAAGTTCAAGGTTTCACGGTCTTGTGGGGATATCATTGATAAGGTGCTGTTGACCCGTTGCAGACGCTCTAAGTCGCTGTTCAATGTGTCCGAGAAAATGGTATCTAATAAATGTCCGGCGATTGTTGCTGTTTTAGGGTGATATTCAAACTCGATGGGAAAGTGTTTGTGTGGACTGTCTAAATTAATCACAAATATTTTACTAGCACCTAGGTGGATAGGGCTTGATAGTGGCGATAATTGATGGACGGACCCATCACCATAATAGGCTTGATTAAGTTTAATTGATGGGAATACCATTGGAATTGCTGAGCTTGCAAGTAAGTGCTCAGTATTTAATAAACTGCGAATACCAACTCGTCTAGCACGTTGCCAATCATCAATGTGTTCGTTACCTTGATAGAAAGTATATGAACGTGAATTGTTGTAGCATGATGAGTCGATGCTGATAGCTTTGAGTGCATCATTACCAATATTACGATCAATTCTTTTAAAATCGATAAGGTTATTCAGCAACTCTCGTAATGGTTGATTATCCAGTAGGCTGCCAGCATCAGTATTGACTTTGTCATCTTGTAGACCTTTAATTGCCATTCGTCCCAAATGTCTCAACACTTGAGGGATCGAAGTGCGATAGACTTTATGGGTTTCAAAATGACGCCACACCCAGTCCAGTTTTTTTATGGCCAAATGGAAACAAGATGCGTGGGTCGCTATCGATATTGCATTAATGGCACCTGCAGATGTACCACAAATAATATCAAATGGAACATTATGGTTGCGTGGGTAAAACTGCACTAACGCTTTTAATACGCCAATTTGATAAGCCGCCCTGGCTCCACCACCTCCAAGTACTAATGCTGTTGATACTGGCAATATCGGTCCTTTAATCGGTTAAGTTTGTTTGATTCTAGTATGAATTCTTTTTGTGTTCTACACCAGTTACCAATAAGTCGACTATGCTATTTATTGTCTATCCTTTATCTTCACTATATCTATTATCGAGGTTAATACTTTGAGATGAAAAGTTGAACATGATTACGAGCACTCATTTGCAACACCATATCGAGATTGATAATAAGATCTAAAGTAATCTTTTACTCGTATGGTTATTTAGTCTTCATGATAAAACTAATGTAAATAGTTCATCATAGATTGTTGATGTTGATTTTGTTAACGAATACTCAATTGATTATACCAATTTAAGGATGGCATGTGGCTCTGTTTAAGACAACATCAGAAGTATCGGTTGATAACGATGCAGCACATAAAGCAAAGCAACTTTCTCCCTGGAAAATTGCCATTATTGATGATGAACCAGGCATACATGATGTGACTAAATTTGCATTAAGTCATTTTGAGTTGGAAGGTAGGAAACTCGCTTTTTATTCAAGTTTTAGCGCTGAAGATGGATTCATTTTACTACGCGATGAGCCTGATATCGCGCTCGCATTTATCGATGTTGTGATGGAAAACGATCACGCGGGGCTGGATTTAGTTGAACGTATTCGAGGTGAGTTAAATAATCACAGTACAAGGATTATTCTTCGCACTGGTCAGCCGGGCAGCGCTCCTGAGGAAAGGGTGATCAGAGAGTTTGATATTAATGACTACAAAGCAAAAACAGAATTAACCGCTACCAAACTTAAATCGTGTGTTTATGCTTCCTTGCGCTCGTATCGAGATATTAAAACAATTGAACTAAGTCAACGTGGGATGGAGAAAGTCATCCAAGCTTCTTCTTCAGTGCTACTAAGCAATACACTGCATCATTTTGGCAGTGCTGTTCTTGAACAAACATTGCAATTACTTAATTTGAATAGCTCAGCGCTTTATTTAACCAGTTTTCGTGAAGATCTCTACCAAGATACTCATATGAACCTATTAGCCGCGACTGGGGATATGGTGAGTTATCGTGAAATAGAAAATGTCGAATCACTACCGGGTGAAGTGAAAGAGTATATTATTGAAGCCATTAGTTTAGAGAAGTCGATAGTTCACGATAATATTTATGTAGGCTTTTATAAGTTTGGCCACGATGTTACCAGTATTTTATACCTCCAACACGACACCGCATTAACGCCTTTGCAGGTCAGGATCCTTGAATTATTTGCTGCCAATGTTAGTTTGACCTTTGAAAACCTTTCAAGCAAAGAAAATGTCCAACAAACGCAACGTGAACTGATCCTAATTATTGGTGATGCGATTGAACAGCGCAGTAAAGAAACCGGTGCTCATGTTAGGCGCGTGGCAGTGATGAGTGAAATGCTGGCTAACCATATTGGTATGAGCGATGATTTTGTTGAAACCATGCGCTATGCAGCCCCTTTACATGATGTGGGTAAAATTGGTATCCCTGAAAGTATTTTACATAAACCCGGTAAGTTGACCGATAGTGAGTGGGAAATCATGAAAACCCATGCAGAAAAGGGCTACACCTTACTTGCGGCATCAAATCGTATCATAGCCAAAATGGGCGCTCGTATTGCCTATACACATCATGAACGATGGGACGGTAATGGTTATCCTCGTGGGTTAGTTGCTGATGCAATACCGATTGAAGGTCGCATTATGGCTATCGTGGATGTAATTGATGCACTGTTGTCAAAACGCAGTTATAAAGACGCCTGGTCCGCTGAAAAAGTAAGAGATTATTTAATTGAGCAGTCAGGTAAGCAATTTGATCCTTTGATGTGTGATGCCAGTTTAACCTTGCTTGATAAGTTTGTAGAGATCCAGCAACAAATGCCAGATGAACCTGCGCAAAGCACACATTAAGTTATCTATTATGAATCAGAATTTAGATCAAGTATTACTGGCTGTCAGCCGGTCTGAATTAATTGATACTGGAGACTTAGATTCGGCTTCAAAATTGATTGTCGATTCAGTTTGTCGCGGACTCGATATCGACAGGGCAGGTATATGGTTGTTAACAGAAGATAATCAATCAATCGGTTGTTTTTTATTAGTTGATAATCAAACTAAACAAAATAATATCACGCTAACTCGCTTAGCGTTTCCGGGATATTTTCGCGCTCTCGATACAGAAAGAACGATTGCTGCCAGTGATGCTATGACAGATCCTGCTACCTGTGAGTTTAAAGACATTTATTTGCGCCCCAATGCAATCACAGCCATGTTAGACAGCCCAATAAGGCATGCTGGTAAAATGATCGGCATTATCTGTTGTGAGCATAAGGGAGGCGTTAGGCATTGGAGCCGTGATGAGCAATCATTTGTGAGCTCTTTGGCTGATTTGTATGGTAGAGCTGTTAACGCTAAAAAGGTCAAGGCTTACCAAAATGAACTTGAATTTAATAATTTAGCCTTAGAAGCAGAAGTTGAAAAGCGAACCGCAGAGTTAAAAAATGCGATTAATAACCTACAAGTAACGCAAACCAGTTTAATAGAGAGCGAAAAGCTTGCCGCCTTAGGTAATCTTGTTGCTGGTGTTGCACATGAAGTTAATACTCCATTAGGTATTTCGGTGACATCAACAAGCCACTGCATCGATGAGTTAACTAAACTCAAAACTTTGTTCGCTGCGGGTGAATTAGAACAACAAGACTTTGAAGAGTTTATCCATACACTTACTGACGGATTATATTTAATTGAACGCAATTTATCGCGTGCCGCTGAGTTAGTTCATAACTTTAAACGCACCGCCGCTGACCAGCTTATTCTAGAAAAAGAACAGGTTAATTTAACTGAATATTTGGAGCAAATATCTTCCCCTCTTAGGCCATTAACCCGTAAGCAAGGTATCGAGCTTGATATTCAAATAGAACCAGACTTGGTTGTTGAATCTTATCCTGGTGCTATAGCACAAATCTTTACTAATCTAGTGTCCAATTGCTTTCGGCATGCATTTCCTGTCGATTATGTAGGACAAAAGCGAATTATATTAGGCGCTAATTACTGTGGTGATGAAATAAAGATGTTTTACAAAGATAATGGCAAAGGTTTGAGCCCTGAAGTAAAGCGGAGAATATTTGAACCTTTTTTTACTACCGCACGCAATATTGGTGGCACAGGGTTAGGCATGTCTATTGTGTATAATCTAGTAACGCAAAAATTAGGCGGTAGGCTTGAGATTATTTCAGAGTTGAATCAAGGCCTTGAAATCGATATTTATATCAAAAATATTACATAAAAGTGTTTTGCAGCGATAAAAAAACGCACCCTAAAGTGCGTTTTTAACAGGTTATATTGTTAATAACTAGCCTTTAGCTGCATTTGTTAAAAACGCCACAATCTCATCGAATGGAATATCTTGTTTCTCACCCGTACGACGGTTTTTATATTCAAATACACCCGCATCAATATTGCGATCGCCAATCACCACAACATGCGGTAAGCCAATGAGTTCCATGTCGGCAAACATAACCCCAGGACGCTCTTTACGATCATCCATCAATACTTCAACACCAGCATCAGCCAGGTCTTGGTAAAGTTTTTCGGCAATGTCAGCTACACGATGTGACTTATGCATATTCATTGGCAAAATACCTACAGTAAACGGTGCAATCGCTTCAGGCCAGGTAATGCCACGGTCATCGTTGTTTTGCTCAATAGCAGCAGCCACAATACGACTCACGCCTACGCCGTAACAACCCATCAATAACACTTGGGCTTTACCGTTTTCGTCTAACACGGTGGCATTCATTGATTTAGAATAACTTGTTCCCAACTGGAAGATATGGCCGACTTCAATACCTCGAGCCATTGCATACGTACCTAAGCCATCAGGCGTTGGTTCACCTTCGACCACATTACGGATATCCGCTGCAGTCGCTAGAGGCAAATCGCGCTCCCAGTTAATACCAAAATAATGCTTAGCTTCAGTGTTGGCACCCGCGGCAAAATCGCTCATCACAGTCACACTATGATCAACAATAATTGGCATCGTTAAGCCAACAGGTCCTATAGAACCAGGACCTGCACCCACTGCTGCACGAATTTCTGCTTCTGAAGCAAATTCAAATGGAGATGCGACTAATTCAAGTTTGTCGGCTTTAATTTCGTTAAGTTCGTGATCGCCACGGATAACTAAGGCAACTAATGGCGCTTCGTCAGTAGCACCTTTTACTATTAAGGTTTTAACCGTTTTAGTGATGACTAAATTAAATTGCTCAACTAACTCAGCAATCGTTTTGGCGTTAGGCGTATCCACTAACGTCATTACTTCAGTCGGCGTGGCAAGAGTGTCGGTTGGCATTGGTGATTCGGCTTTTTCAATGTTAGCGGCATAATCGCTACCCGTTGAATAAGCGATTAAGTCTTCACCACTGTTAGCCAGCACATGGAATTCATGCGACATGCTACCACCGATAGAACCTGTATCAGCCAGTACTGGACGGAATGATAAGCCCATACGAGTCAGAATATTGCTGTATGCGGTATGCATAGCGTGGTAAGTGTTATCCATGGTTTCTTGATCTAAATGGAAAGAATAGGCATCTTTCATCAAGAATTCACGCGCGCGCATCACACCAAAGCGGGGACGAACTTCATCACGGAACTTAGTTTGTACTTGGTAAAGTGTTAACGGCAGTTGCTTGTAAGAACTTAATTCTTTACGGACTAAATCAGTGATCACTTCTTCATGGGTTGGCCCCAATACGAAGTCACGATTATTACGGTCTTGGAAACGTAATAACTCAGGACCAAACTTGTCCCAACGGCCCGTTTCAACCCATAAATCAGCAGGCTGAACTAACGGCATTAATATTTCGATAGCGCCTGTTTTATTCATTTCTTCACGAACAATGGCTTCAACTTTACGTAAAACACGTAAACCTGATGGAAGCCAAGTGTAGAGACCTGAAGCATTACGACGGATCATACCGGCACGTAACATTAACTGATGACTAATCACCTCTGCATTAGCAGGGGTTTCTTTTTGTGTTGAAAGCAGGTACTTGCTAACTCGCATTCCCAATGTCCAAAATAGTTGCTATGAATTAGCATCATTTTAGCACCTGCAACAATGATGTCACCTGCTAATTCGACTCAAAAGTAGCCTTTGTTATACTTTAACCGCAAGTGACCGTTATTAAACTTCACATCGGGATAATAAATGCATATTAAATAGCTTTCTATCCCTCTATCCAGTGTTGAATTGACTTGTTATAAGAACACAATAGTCGCGTCAATGTGCTTAGATAGCAACAACAATGGCAAGTTTGATATCGATGAGTTGCCACTAATTTGTCTTTATTGAATAACCCTATCTATTCAACGTATCTGAGGTTATTTATCGCGTCTGTCGCCAATAACTCGAGCAGGATTTCCAGCAACAATGGCAAAATCGGGTACATCTTTTGTAACAATGCAGCCCATGCCAATCACCGCACAATCCCCAATGGTGACACCGTCAACAATGCCTGCCTGAGCGCCAATCCATACATCTTGGCCTATCACTACACCTTTTGATGTCGCGGGTTGTTTATAAATGGGTGCGCTGGGTGACATACCATGGTTAAAAGCATAAACCGTGACGTTGTTAGCAATACGTGTTTGGCTGCCAATTTTGATACCGTTACGGCCCCCATCTAAGCTGCAGCCATGGTTAATGGCCACTTCATTGCCTAGGGTAATTGGGCCATGCATAAACACATCAGCGGCAATCATACATTGATCGCCAATGATAATGTCCCTACCAGGTTCGGCAAAAAGCTGAGCTTGTGGGGCAATAAAACATTGTTCACCTACATGAATGGTTTCAAGCTGACATAGCCGTTGTTGAATGTCATCTTGCCAAGGTTTTGCCCATGTTAAATGTTTTGGTTTAAGTGAAAAATACAGCCATGGCATCCATGATAAGCGTTTTTTATGTTGAGCTTGGTAATCTATGTCTGCCATTGATTTAATCCTTCAGCAGTTCAACTTTTGTCGGTTTGAGTTCTAACACTTCAATACCTTGAGCTGTGATATGCCAAAAGATATCTAAGTCGTATAAAGCCACTTGATAAAGTTTGGGATCATTTTTGGCTTTTTTGTATGCAGGACGAGGATCTTGTGACAATACCCCTTCAATAAGCGCGGCTAAATCTTGGTACTGCTCTTGTTGGCTGTAGTGATCTATTTGCTCTGTCGCTAACGATGTATAAGTCAGTGGGATGAGGATTGGGGCTTCTTGGGCTATGCCGCCTTTGGCGTCTAAAATAGCATCAGAAAAAGGAATATAAGGTTTAATATCGACAATTGGCGTGCCGTCTAATAAATCCATTCCAGATATTACTAAGCACACTTTTCCTTTACGTTGGATAACTCCATGGAGTTTTACCACTGATTGGCCAATACCATTTGGACGAAATGTGGAGCGTGTAGCAAAAACGCCCAGTTTTTCATTGCCGCCTAAACGAGGAGGGCGAACGGTGGTTTTCCAACCTTGAGCCAGATTTTCATGGAAACAGAATAATAACCATAAGTGTGAATATTGCTCTATTCCTCTTACTGCATCAATATGATTAAACGCGGGTTCAAACTCTATATAACCTACCGCATTGACTAAACCTGGCTGACGAGGAATACCAAACTTTTGTTTGTAAGGTGTTCTGCATATTGCAACAGCATTTAATTGGCTGCTAAACGGAACGCTAGATTTATGATTCATTAGATCTGTTTGACTGTGTCGATCGTTGCTTTGTGTCATGCGATACCTGAATTAAGCAAACAAAGGGAGTTATAAATCAAATATAAAAAATGTTGATGAGTGTTATATGAGCACTCATCATTTATGGGCAGCCAATATAATATATTGAGTTGTTATTTTTCTGTAGGAGTTTTAATGGCTTGACCGACACAAAGTGCACGGCTAAAACAACTATTATCCGCTTCAGTAATCATAAAACAGCTTTTAACTACAAAACCATTTGCGCCCATATCTGCAGCAGATCTTCTGGCATTGCTTCGTGCTACGGCCATTTGCGGTGGTGCATCTTGTTTGCTTTCTTGGCAGGCTTCGCCTTCCACTAAACCTAAAGTTTCAAATGTTCCTTTAGGTTGATCGTTTCCTTCATATAACTGTACATCACCGACTTTAAAATAATCATTGATCGCTTTACTGTCTAAATTACTTTTGAACGTATAATCACTCGCACAAGCGCTCAATAATAGTGCTATACCTGAGGCAATAAATGCATATTTAAGAGGAAAAGTCATAGCCGTAGCCTTCTATTAATGGGGAATGGATCAATGACGGTTAGTTTACCTTTTCTCATGGCGATGATAAAGCGCTCAAATGCTATAAAAAAAAGAGCTTACCGAAGTAAGCTCTTTTTTATTTTAAATGCTAACCGTGTGGTTAACCCTTAATCAGAATAATTATTCCATACCAGGAATTAAGAATTCGCTCATATTTTTGCCGCTATCAACTTGTTGTTTGAATACGGTAGGCATACGACCTTGGCCAGTCCATTGAATTAATTCACCATCAACAGTGATTTGATATTTTGGTGGGCGCGGTGCACGTTTAGGTTTAGCTGTTTTAACAGAAGAGGTCACATCACCTAAATCTTCAATTGATAAACCACTGTTTTCAATTTGAGCAAGAATTTCAGCAATACGAGCGTTACGCTCTGCATTAGCTTCAAGTTCTAATTTTTCTTCTTCTTGACGTTCGGTAATGATTTTTTCTAATTTGGCCGCTGTTTCACGTAAATCATCAAGAGACAATTCTTTTACTGCAGCTTTAAAACGACGGCCGTGGGTTAATATGTCTAAAAAGTCACTCATGTTGTATAGTTTCCTAATGATTTATTTATAAAATAAAAGTTATAAGAGATAAAAAGTATCAACGTTCCGTGTAAGTTTCAGTACTTCATATTGTTTATTTGGGTCGTTATTATTAATATAAGTCAGATTAATTCTCTGATTATTACTAATACAGCTTAATCAATACTGAATATAGCTGTAATAATAGAAACTATTTGGCATTGAATCAAATAAAATCATCTAATTATGCAATTAATTTTAATTAAGCATTCCCATTAAGTAATTAATGATCCACTACTTGTTTAGTTTGATTGCCACCACAATAACAAAAAATATGTAAACAGTCGTTTGACTTTGATTGACGTTAACGTTAACAGGACGTAAAGTTAACCCATCTTGCATTGGCGAACGCCAGTGTGTTGTCCATATACATTGAAGGTGTAGGAAGGAAAACCTATGAAAGTATTGGTGCCTGTTAAACGCGTAGTTGATGCCAATGTGAAAGTCAGGGTAAAAGCTGATAACACAAATGTTGATACGACCAACCTTAAAATGGCGTTAAACCCATTTTGCGAAATAGCGGTAGAAGAAGCTGTTCGCCTCAAAGAAGCTGGCATTGCCACTGAAGTTGTAGTGGTAAGTGTTGGCCCTAAAGCGGTGCAAGAACAATTAAGAACCGCAATGGCACTGGGTGCCGACCGAGCGATTCATATTGAGACCGATGAAGAGTTAGTGCCTCTTTCGATTGCTAAGCTGTTAAAGGCCGTGCAAGAAAAAGAGCAAGCACAACTCGTTATTTTTGGTAAGCAGTCAATTGACGGCGACAATAACCAAACGGGTCAAATGCTCGCAGCATTAACTGATATGCCACAAGCGACATTTGCATCAGAAGTCAAAATTGATGGTGACATGATTACGGTTACTCGTGAAATCGATGGCGGACTACAAACGCTGAAAATGCCTTTGCCTGCGATTGTGACGGTAGACTTACGTTTGAACGAACCTCGTTATGCTTCATTACCTAATATTATGAAAGCTAAACGCAAACCATTAGAGATTATGGCTGTGGCTGATCTTGGTGTGAGCTTAAGAGCACATCAAACAGTACTTAGCGTCACACCTCCTGTTGAGCGTAAAGCGGGCATCATGGTGTCTTCTGTTGAAGAGTTAGTTGATAAGTTAAAAAATGAAGCGAAGGTGATCTAATATGACCATTTTAGTATTAGCAGAACACGATAATGTCAGCCTGAAAACTGACACGGCGAAAGTAGTTAGCGCTGCAACAGCCATTGGTGGTGATATTCATGTACTGGTTGCTGGTGCTGATTGTTCTGCCGCAGTAAGTGCAGCACAAAGTTTAGCGGGCGTGAGTCAAGTGTTAGTGGCTGATGCTGCTCAATATGGTGCTCAACTAGCTGAAAATGTATCAAAATTGGTTGTTGATATTGCCGGAGACTATGAACATATTCTGGCTGCAGCAACCAGTATAGGTAAAGATACATTGCCTCGCGTAGCAGCATTATTAGACGTTGCCCAGATTTCTGAAGTGATTGAAGTTGTAAGCAGTGACACTTTTGTACGCCCTATTTATGCGGGTAATGCGCTTGCGACGGTGCAAAGCTTAGATGCTAAAAAAGTCATGACAGTACGCTCTAGTGCATTTGATGTTGTAGCATCAACAGGCAGTGCTGAAGTCATCAACTTAAGCCAAGCAATTGATTCAAAAACTGAGTTTGTTTCTCAGTCACTCACTGAATCAGCCCGTCCTGAACTTGGTAATGCTGGCATTATTGTGTCTGGCGGCCGTGGTATGGGCAGCGGCGAAAACTTTGCCATTTTAGAACAACTAGCCGATAAGTTAGGCGCAGCAGTAGGTGCATCACGTGCAGCTGTAGACGCGGGCTTTGTACCTAACGACTTGCAAGTTGGCCAAACGGGTAAGATTGTCGCTCCTAACTTGTACATTGCAGTGGGTATTTCTGGCGCGATTCAACATCTTGCTGGCATGAAAGACTCAAAAGTAATTGTGGCCATTAACAAAGACCCTGAAGCCCCTATTTTTCAAGTGGCGGATTATGGTTTGGTTGCCGACTTATTTGAAGCGGTACCGGCATTGAACAACCTCGTTTAATCAGATGTTAAGTCGCTAAACGGAGGAGTTGATTAAGCTCGTGTTGTTCAGCCGACTTTGACGCGCTATTAAACGTTCTGTTGTACGATTAAAAAGGTTTCTACTCATAAGGTAGAAACCTTTTTTATTGGGCTACTCTTGGATTTCTCTTGGATTTCTCTTGGATTTCTCTTGGATTTAGTACTGGTTTAGGTGTTGATTTTTAAAAATTCAGTTCAAATATCCAGGGTTTGATGCGGTTGCTGTTTTTGTGCCCATTACACTAGTGTGCATTTGATTTAAAAACGTTAAACTAATGCTATGCAATTGTGGTTTAAATTGATGTTGTTGTTATTTGTCGTGCTGTTTAGTGCTTTTTACTGGCGCAGAATATGTAATTTATGATTGTATGTTCGCGTTGTGTGTAATGAGCTTTAACTACAAACAACAAAAGTAGAGGTGCGTTGCATAAAAGTCATGTTGAATTGGGTGATGCCAATAATTCGACATAAAAGGGTGCAATGCCGAAATAAATGGGGTTATCAGCCGCATTTGTTGGGGCAGTTCTCGAAAGGGACTGCACTGTCATAGTGTTTTTATCGACTTGATAAAAAGAATGATATTCATATTAAATGGATATTACTGTGGAGTGCTACTAGTTAAGTTAACGCATACACTTCCTGTGTATGTTTAGCCTTATTTCTAGTTTTTCTCCATTCGTATCCAACGAAGAAATAATTAAATTATGATAATAAGTTATGCCGATTCGGCACTTTCTGTTTTGCCACCACTTGTGGCTATTACTCTGGCTATTTTAACTCGTAAAGTATTGCTATCTTTAGGGGTTGGCATTGTTTTCGGCGCCTTATTACTAACCGATTTCTCATTGGTTGGCAGTGGCGAATATATTTTAAATACAGCCAGCCAGTTAGTTTGGAAAGACGCCGGACTGAACAGTTGGAATGTGTACATTTTAGGCTTTTTGATTGTGCTGGGTATGATCACAGCATTGATCACTGTCAGTGGTTCTGCTCGTGCTTTTGCTGATTGGGCTAAATTGCGTATTCGCAATAAACGTGATGCCAAGTTAATGACCATGTTTTTAGGCTGCGTAGTGTTTATTGATGATTACTTTAATAGTTTAGTCGTCGGCTCGATTTCACGTCCAATCACAGATCGCTACCATATTTCGCGTGCAAAATTAGCTTATATTCTTGATTCCACCGCTGCGCCGGTGTGTGTTATTTCTCCCGTATCTAGCTGGGGTGCATATATTATCGCCTTAATTGGCGGTATTTTAACGGCTCATGGATTTACAGATTCTGGTCATTTGAGCGTCTTTATTCAAATGATCCCAATGAACTTTTATGCCATTTTTTCGTTATTATTATTACTGTGTGTTGCAACGTTTAGCTTAGATGTTGGCCCAATGCGCCAGCATGAATTAAACGCACTGCGGGGTAACTTGTTTGATGAGTCAAAAGGCCAACCCCCTGGCGCTGTTACAGATTTACCTGAAGCCGATACCGGTAAAGTGATGGGCTTATTTTTACCTATCGCGGTATTGGTGTTTGCGACAGTGTATTTTATGGTTTCAAGTGGCGCCGATGTGTTAGCAGCAAAAGGCTTACCGTTTAATGTACTTGGGGCATTTGAGAATACCGATGTTAGCTCGTCACTATTTTTTGGCTCTGTAGTTGGTCTTATTGCGACGCTCATTCTTGCTATTCAGCAAAAAGTTGACTTGTCTATGTTACTCAAAGGCATGTCGGTTGGCGCGCGCTCGATGTTGCCAGCCATTTACATATTACTTTTTGCATGGACAATTTCGAGTGTGATTGGACAGCTTGAAACCGGTAAGTACATGGCAAGTTTAGCCACTGACAATATTCCGTTTGCGATGTTACCTGCAGTGTTATTCCTATTAGCGGGTATTACCGCATTTGCGACAGGAACAAGTTGGGGCACGTTTGGGATTATGTTGCCTATTGCAGCAGATATGGCTATGGGAAGTGATAGTACTATGATGTTGCCAATGTTGGCCGCAGTATTGTCTGGTGCGGTATTTGGCGATCATTGTTCGCCCATTTCTGACACCACTATATTGTCGTCAACCGGTGCCAGTTGTCATCATATTGATCACGTGGTTACTCAACTGCCGTATGCCTTAATTGCCGCTTTCATCAGTTTAGTCGGTTACACCGTATTAGGTTTTACTGGCTCATTAATCGCAGGGTTAGTTTGCTGTAGCGTGTTGTTTGTCATCAGCATTGTGATATTACACTTTTGGGCTAAGAAGTAATTTCTTGAACTAAGCCCTACTGTATGTAGGTAAATGTCCAATTTAAGCTGTAATAAAAATGCCGTATTCGTTATGAATACGGCATTTTTATTTGTTATTACGATGTTGGAAAAGGTAATATGAACGACATTCACTAGCTAAACATTAGGACGCTTCATTTTGGCGCAACTGTACTTTTATTATTCGGCGATGAATGCCGGTAAATCAACATCATTACTGCAGTCATCTTATAATTATCGTGAGCGCGGTATGCACACTTTAGTGATGACGGCATCGATAGACAATCGTTATGGTGTCGGCAAAGTGTCATCACGTATCGGCATCGAAACCGAAGCGCAGGTGTTCGGTAGCACTGATAATTTAATTGAGTTAATTTCGACGTCGAATGATGAGCAAAAAATTCATTGCGTATTGATTGATGAAAGTCAGTTTTTAAGTAAAGAACAAGTTAGACAGATTACTCATGTTGTTGATAATCTTGATATTCCAGTATTGTGCTATGGTCTTCGCAATGATTTTCAAGGCGAACTATTTCCAGGCAGCCAATATTTATTAGCCTGGGCTGACAAATTGGTTGAGCTTAAAACTATCTGCCATTGTGGCCGTAAAGCTAACATGGTCGTGCGTCTTGATCATGACGGTAAACCGATGCGTGAAGGCGAGCAGGTTGCCATTGGCGGTAATGAAAGTTACGAGTCGGTTTGTCGAAAGCATTTTCGTGAGTTTTTGTGGGATTAAGTCAAACCCAACTTAACTGAATAAAAAAGCCGCTTCAAGTTAATTGATGCGGCTTTTTTGTGTGTCACTATTTATTAAAAATCGGCTTCTGCGAAATCGACAATATCTGCACTACTCGATTCAATTTGTTTGCGTAAGCTGCGGGTTTGGCTGCCCCAATAGCTCATAAAGAATTGTGCGGTTTTAAGTTTAGCTTGGTAAAAACCCGTCTCTTCAGTACCCGCTTCTAATGCGGCTAATGACGTTGCTGCAACGCGAGTCCACATCCATGCTAGTGCGGTAATTCCAAACAACTGCATATAGGCCATTGACGCTGCACCAATAAGATCAGGATTCTTACTGGCTGACTGCACAATAAAACCGGTGGCTTTTTCAAGATCGCCAGCGGCATCCATTAAGCCTGCAAGATAAGGTTTCATTGCGTCATTAGCCGCGTTTTGCTGAATTAATTCCTTCACCATACCTGACCACAAAGTTAATGCTGCACCTTTGTCAGCAAGTAATTTACGGCCGACTAAATCGAGTGCTTGTACCCCATTTGTGCCTTCGTAAATCATTGCAATACGGATATCACGCACAAACTGCTCCATACCCCATTCGTTAATATAACCATGGCCGCCATAGACTTGCTGGGCATCGACACAAGCTTTAAAGCCTTGGTCGGTGACAAAGCCTTTAACAATCGGTGTAAATAACGCAGCAAGTGCATTAGCTTGTTTGGCTTTTTCTGGATCGGTATGACGTTCTACTTGGTCAAGCCACAGTGCTTGTTGACCCATTAGCGCACGTGTACCTTCGTTGAACGACTTTTGTGATAACAACATACGACGCACGTCGCCATGGACTAATAATGAGTCTGCAGCTTGCTCTGGCTGCTTAACACCACTTAATGCACGGCCTTGAATACGCTCTTTGGCATAAACGAGAGCATTTTGATAAGCAATATCTGATACGCCTAAACCTTGAATACCAACACCTAAACGTGCTTGGTTCATCATGGTAAACATGGCTTTTAGACCTTGATGTGCTGCACCAACAAGCTCACCTATTGCGCCGTCAAAATGCATCACACATGTTGAGTTACCATGAATGCCCATTTTATGCTCAAGACCTGTTGCGCTAAGCTTGTTAGCTTCGCCTAAGCTACCATCGGCATTCACTAAAAACTTAGGTACAGCAAATAATGAAATACCTTTAACACCGTCCGGTGCATCTGGTAAACGCGCTAATACTAAATGAATGATGTTGTCGGCTAAGTCGTGATCGCCAGACGAAATGAAAATTTTCTCACCGCTAATAGCAAACAGTTCATCACCAGCAGGAACCGCTTTAGTGCGCAGTAAGGCTAAATCTGTACCCGCATGAGACTCTGTTAAGTTCATGGTGCCGGTCCATTCACCACTGACCAGTTTGGCTAAATATTTTTGCTTTAGAGCATCGCTGCCGTGAACGTGAATCGCTGAATAAGCGCCATGGGTTAAGCCTGGATACATGGCAAACGCCATATTAGTGGCTGTTTTCATTTCGGTTGCAAATGTACCGATAACTTCGGGTAAACCTTGGCCACCAAATTCAGGATCGCAAGTTAATGTTGCCCAACCATCTTGTACGTATTGTTTATAAGCTTGCTTGAACCCTGTAGGGGTAATGACCTTACCATCAACCAGTTTACAACCTTCTAAGTCTCCACTGGCATTGAGTGGCAACATGATGTCAGTGCTGAAATCGGCAACACCTTGTAAAATCGCATCAGTTAGCTCAGCATCTAACTCATCAAAACCACGTAAATCAGTTTGTTGATAGATATTAAGCAGTTCAGATAGAATGAATTGATAATCGCGAAGAGGAGCTTGGTAAATTGGCATAAGATCATTCCTTGGTTATGTTGTATTTTAGTTGGGTCTCGGCAACAAAATGTAGTTAGTTACTGGTCCAATCAGATAGTTGATTTATCTAACCATACCCAATTTCGAGTAAAAACTCAGTATTATTTTTACGTAAACGTAAACTTAATTTTATACGTTTAATGTACCGATTTATTTACTCTGAAATATGCGTATTGTTAGCCTCTTTATTAATACCGTAATCACCTATAGAAAGTTCAGTACTGATGAACCATTTTTTTTGCTCTGCAAACGAATACAGAATCGTTTTTGTCCGGTCTATGAGTTATCTACAAAAATTATCTATCCAAAATTATCTATCAAAATTATCTATCAAAAGAATACGCCATCAAAAAGGGGCTAGTGATGAAATTAGTTTGGTTTGGAATAAGTATATTGGCATTGTTCTTTTTGTCTTTCATGCCGTTACACATAGCTGATGCGGCGTCGAAGATGGAAGAATCCGTTGCTCCTAACTTTGAGTTAACTCATGCTGATGGTCAGCCATTTAATCTACATGACTACGCGGGAAAACCAGTCATTTTGCATTTTTGGGCTACATGGTGTCCATATTGTAAAAAACTTCAACCCGGCTTAGAAAAGCTGCGACTTAAATATCAACATACAGACTTACAAATGATTGGTATTAGTTTTAAAGAAGATGTCGGCGCAACTCCCGGACAAAGCTTGCTAGATCGAGGTGTAAAGATGAAAACGTTGGTTTTAGGGGATGAGGTTGCTAAGTTGTATGGCGTAAGAGGCACACCGACAACAGTATTTATTGACCGCACTGGCCATATTGCGTGGGTGACAAATACATCTAAT
Organism: Shewanella sp. SR44-4; assembly: GCF_014163715.1. Classification (NCBI taxonomy): domain Bacteria; kingdom Pseudomonadati; phylum Pseudomonadota; class Gammaproteobacteria; order Alteromonadales; family Shewanellaceae; genus Shewanella; species Shewanella sp. SR44-4. Next base: position 22,809 of record NZ_JACJDU010000038.1, read on the forward strand.
CCTGACGATCCTAATTTAGAAAAAGCGCTGCAGTTTTTAGTAGACTGATCATTATGTTACTCAGTACTGATATTTCAGTCGAAATGACTTAAGCGGTTAATGCTGCTTACTTAACGTATATTTCAAAATAAGCGGCCCTATTAGGGTCGTTAGGGCGATAATCATAACTAATATTGCAAACTCTTTAGCTGGTATCACCCCAAGTTGACGGCCCATTTCCGCGAAAACTAGCCCAACCTCTCCACGAGGTACCATAGCGGCACCAATGATACATTTTTCTTGCCAGTTCTGACCTGCTATTAAACCTGCCACGAACTTACTTAATACAGCAATAAACGCTAACCATCCTAGAATGACTAAACCTGTAAAACTTGAATCTAACTGGCTGAGATCGAGGCTAACTCCGACATAAACAAAAAATATCGGGCTGAATATTTGCACCAGCGGGCGAGAGGACAGTTCTAGTTTATAAGTGTAAGGAAAGGGATTTTTCAAAAATTTATTTAATGGCGAAGTAAACTGCCGCGATATACCCATGCCAACTGCAAACCCACCTAATATTGCTGGTGTGCCAAACCAGTGTGCCAGCCATGCAAACATGCTAATCAGTGACATTACCACAAACACTTCATAACCCGGGATATTCGTTTTGGGACGTAACCAGCGGGTAAAATAAATGATAGCTCTAACAAGTGGGGGGCTGAAAACGATAAAACTGGTTATCGTGATAAACAGCATCAGTGTTGAGCTTAATGCCAATTCACCTGAGGAAGCAAAATGAAACAACAAACTAAGCAGTATCACTCCGACAATATCATCAATTACCGCGGCTCCAAGAATAATATGTCCAGCTGAACTTTGGGTCTGTTTGTATAGTGTTAACACGCGCATTGATATACCAATGCTGGTGGCGGTGAGGGCGCAACCAAAAAATAAGGCTGTAAAAGGTGCTAGGGACAACCAATAAAGACTGGCAAGTCCTGTTGTTAATATGGGTAAAGCAATCCCTAATAATGCGACCCGAACGGCTTGACCTCCTGCATTGACGAGCCGTTTTATTGAGGTTTCGCACCCAATATCAAAAAGTAATAGGATAACCCCAAGTTCTGCGATAATAGCTAATGTGCTATTAGGTTCTACCCAATTGAGAATAGATGGCCCCAGTAATATCCCTGCAATAACTTCACCCACCACGCTTGGACACCCAAGTTGGTCGCTCAGTTCACCGAGTATTCTACCTACCACTAGAATAAAGAATAATGACATTACAAAACTATCTATTGTCATTTTGTCTGCCTTTGTTTGCGCTATATCCCTTGATTCAATTTGATCTCAGAAAGTTGATTACGATCAACTTTCTGATTAATTATTAAACACAAACGTACTCTATTGACTAAACTAATGATAGCTAATAAGACATGGTTTACTGTGTTTTAGCGGAAAAATATTTAGTTGGAACTTTCAATTATTTACTATTTGAGCTAGGCGAGTTGGTTATTTGGACGACTGTTTTTAACGGTGACATTTACCTATAAAGCTCAGCTGATGGGATTTTTAGTTCAAGCCACCAGCAATGAAGATTGTTATATAGCACAACTAATCAGGACATCACTATTTCAGTAGCTGTACATCAAAAATTGGCAGACTTAAGGAGAAGGAAATGGATAAGGTGTTTATTATCGCGCAAATGGAACAAGCACATACCGATGCGATAGCGAGCGGTTTGCTGTTAGCTAAGCAATTGAACAAAAATGCGGAAGTTTTTGCTTATTCTTATGCTTATTTTAGTGGTCCTGAAAGTTATAACCCTCGTTTAGTCAGCGTTGCTCAAAAGCAGTTAATGGATCAACGAGAAGCTGAATTAAAGCAGCATCTCGTGGATCTTAAAGGTGAAGATATTCCGGTACACATGGTGTGGAGCAAATATTTATTTGAACATGCCTGTCATCATTCTATTCGTCATGGATTTGACCTTATGGTGAAGGCTGTACATCATGCAGACCATTATTTATCCACTGACTGGCAGTTGATACGCCATACTCGGATCCCGTTATTATTATTAACCAGTAATCCACTCACTAAAGGCAACGCAACGTTGATGGCTGTCGATCTTGCTACTCATGATCCTATTAAACAACAGCTTAATAGCGTTGTAGTGGCATATGGTAAGCAACTTGCAGAAGCTACAGGGACCAAATTACATTTAGCGTTTGTGCTTAGGGTACCCAAAATATTACGAGATATGGATTTGATTGATACCCATGCTCTTGTTAAAAAGGCATATAAAGATCATCAAAAACAGATTGCTCAATTTAATATGGATCCCGAATGTATCCACATTATTGCTGGTGAGCCTGAACTGTGCTTGTTTGAGCTAGCCTGCAGATTGAAGAGTGAATATTTTGTGATTGGTGCTCGGCAACGAGAAGGATTATTAGGACGGATTATAGGTAATACTGCTGAGTTAGTTTTAGAGCGGATGCGCAGTAACGTATTGATTATCCCAGCAGATGATCAATTGCTTGCGCCTTTAACCTGGTAGTTTTTCTGCAAATTAACGGTCACATCAACGAACCGTTAGGTATTTTTAGTTAGTTGTCATTTTAAAAAATACAAAAAGCCCGCATTACTGAGTATATCCAGAGTGGCGGGCTTTGTTATATTAACCATTTAAGATTAATTAAAAAGTCATTTCTGGCACATGGTCTGGTACCACTAACTTACCAGCTGTTTTTGTGACGATTTCTTCAACAGACACGCCAGGGGCTCGTTCAAGTAAATGGAATGCGCCATCTTTAATTTCCATAAAGGCCAAATCTGTCATTACACGTTTAATGCAACCATAGCCCGTTAATGGCAGTTCGCATTTTGACAATAACTTTGAATTGCCGTATTTGTCTGCATGCATCATGGTGACAATAATGTTGTCAGCACCAGCGACTAAATCCATTGCGCCGCCCATGCCTTTAATCAGCTTGCCTGGGATCATCCATGAGGCGATAGAGCCGTTAACATCAACTTCGAAGGCGCCTAATACGGTTAGGTCTACGTGGCCGCCACGTATCATTGCAAAGCTCTCTGCCGATGAAAAGAATGACGCCCCAGCAACTGCGGTAACTGTTTGTTTGCCGGCGTTGATGAGATCGGCGTCTATGGTTTCTTCGGTTGGAAACTCGCCCATGCCGAGTAGACCGTTTTCAGATTGCAGCATCACTTGCATGCCTTGTGGAATATAGTTAGCCACAAGAGTAGGGATACCAATACCTAAATTAACGTAAAAACCGTCTTGTAATTCTTTTGCTACGCGCTGGGCGAGTTGTTCTCTGGTCAGTGCCATGGTGTTGTCTCCCTTATTTCGCAGCTTTGACGGTACGTTGTTCGATACGTTTCTCAAAGCTGGCTTTGATAACGCGATCAACATAAATACCTGGTGTATGGATGTGGTCTGGATCTAACTCACCCGGTTCAACAATTTCTTCAGCCTCAACCACGGTAATTTTACCTGCGGTGGCCATCATTGGATTGAAGTTAGCGGCGGTTTTTCGAAATACCAAATTACCCATGGTGTCGGCTTTCCATGCACGAACTAAGGCAAAGTCTGCCGTCAATGATTCTTCTAATACGTAGTGACGACCTTTAATTTCACGGGTTTCTTTACCGTCAGCAATCGGCGTGCCGTAACCTGTTGCGGTGAAAAATGCCGGAATACCCGCACCACCAGCACGAATTTTTTCAGCCAATGTGCCTTGTGGCGTGAGTATTACATTAAGCTCACCAGACAACATTTGTTGTTCAAAGGTGGCATTTTCGCCAACATAAGAGGCTATCATGGTTGAAATTTGATGTTGTTTAAGTAATAAACCTAAACCAAAATCATCAACACCAGCGTTGTTTGAAATAGCGGTTAAGCCTTTCACACCCAATTTAACCATGTGGTTAATTAAGCCTTCAGGAATACCACACAAACCAAACCCGCCGACCATAATGGTCATGTCGTCACTCAGTCCTGCTAGTGCTTCTTCATAGCTGTGGACGACTTTATTGAATCCTGCCATCTTGTTGTCCTTATCGTTATATTGATATCAACGGTTAGCGGTATGCTACGTTAACCATTTTTAGTATATGTGATTATGTTCTGATTGCATTTGCCACTTTAGACCCATTGCTTCGGCCTAATGCGCGGCTAATGTTGTCGCCAGCAAATGCAAGCTTAGCTAAGTCAATGCCGGTATCTATTCCCATGCCATGGAGCATGTAGACCAGATCTTCAGTGGCGAGATTACCGGAAGCGCCTTTCGCATATGGGCAACCACCAAGACCGGCGACTGATGCATCAAACACGCTGACACCAGTGTCGAGACAGGCCAGAATATTGGCTAATGCTTGACCGTATGTGTCATGAAAATGCAAGGCTAACTTATCAACCGGAACCACTTTGGCGACAGCTTCAACCATTTGCCGCGCTTTATTGGGAGTGCCAACACCGATGGTGTCGCCTAATGATATTTCGTAACAACCCATTTTATAAAGGATCTCAGATACTCTCGCGACTTCTCTCACATCAATGTCGCCTTCGTATGGACATCCGAGTACACAAGACACGTAGCCACGCACTGCAATCCCATGTTGTTTGGCGGCTTCCATCAACGGAATAAAGCGCTCGATTGACTCATCAATAGAGCAATTAATGTTTTTTTGACTAAAACTTTCTGATGCTGCGCCAAAAATAGCCACTTCATCAGCGCCAGCCGCTAACGCTAGTTCAAAGCCTTTTAGGTTAGGGGTTAATGCACTGTAAACAACACCAGCTTGTCGTTTGAGTTGCTGCAATACGGCATCAGAATCGGCCATTTGTGGCACCCACTTAGGTGACACAAAGCTGCCTGCTTCAATGCGCTTAACACCTGCATCGGCAAGTTGTTCGATTAACGTGAGTTTGTCTGCAGTGGTCACCGGCACTTCGTTTTGTAACCCGTCACGAGCGCCGACTTCAAAAATGCTCACTTTAGTCGGTAACATTTACGCTTCCTCGATGTTAGCTTCAGAGGCTAATGGTTCAACGTTTAATAGTTGTGCACCGTCACTGACAAGCTCACCGCTTTGGAAATAAAACTCACTCACCACGCCATCAAACGGCGCTTCGATGGTGTATTCCATTTTCATTGCTTCCATCACTAATAAGCCTTGGCCCGCTTTGACTTGTTCGCCCACTTCCACTAAATGAGTCACAACAGTGCCATTCATGGGGGCCTTAAGCTTATCTGCATGGTTAACCACTTCTTCAATCACTTGAGCCAATATGGCTTTAAAGTGATAACTGCCAGATGGTAAAAATAGCGTAAAGTCATCGCCTTGATGGCTAACAGGGATTTTGCTCTTATGGCCATTAATCTCAGCTAAGAGTAAATCGGCTTTCAATTCACCCGCTAACGTCAACATTTGGTCGTGTAAACACAATTGATATTGTTCGCCAACGGCGGTAAGCAACAAGTCATGCTGTTGCACTTCGGCGGATACGTCAGTTAATAACGACACACGATGCACGCTTGAACTGTTTAGTCTAAAGCCGCTCACTAGGCCCCAAGGTGAATACGGGTCAGCACTGTTAATGGCCAGCGCTTTTGCCGCTTGCTTACGTGACAACACCTGAAAAAGTCCTGCTAGTGCTAACGCAGTATCTGCTTCAATAGCGGCATCTCCAATTAAGGTGTCGCCATAACGCTCAATAAAGTCAGTACAGAAGTCTGCCGCAGCAAAGGCTGGGTGTTCAGCAATGTTGGCTAAAAACTCGATGTTATGTTTAAGGCCACTGATTTGGTATGACTCAAGTGCATGCACTAAACGTTGTAGTGCGCGAGGGCGCGACTCATCCCATACAATCAGCTTGGCGATCATCGGGTCATAAAAGTTACTGATGACATCGTTTTCACGAATACCTGAATCGATACGCACGTGACGATTTTGTTCTGGTTCACGTAAAAAATTGAGCTTGCCACTGGCCGGTAAAAATTCGTTTTGTGGATCTTCAGCGTAAATTCGCACTTCAAATGAGTGACCATGAATACGCACTTCATCTTGGCGCAGCGGTAATTCACCACCACTGGCGACAACTAGCTGCCATTTTACTAAGTCTTGGCCTGTGACCATTTCGGTAACCGGATGCTCTACTTGCAAACGGGTGTTCATTTCCATGAAGTAGAAGCTATTATCGGTATCGAGTAAAAACTCAACGGTGCCCGCGCCAACATAATCAATGGCTTTGGCGGCTGCAACGGCTGCGTTACCCATCTGAGCTCGTAGTTCGTCTGACAAACCTGGAGCAGGTGCTTCTTCAACCACTTTTTGATGGCGACGTTGAATAGAGCAGTCACGATCCGATAAATAAATCGCATTGCCATGAGTGTCGGCAAATACTTGTACTTCAACATGACGTGGTTGACGTAAGTAGCGTTCCATTAACAGTTTGTCATTGCCAAATGACGAGCTGGCTTCACGGCGTGCTGATTTAACCGCTTCAAGGATTTCGCCTTCGTGTTCTACGATGCGCATCCCTTTACCGCCACCACCATAGGCCGCTTTAATCAGTAACGGGAAGCCAACGGCTTTGGCTTCTGCTATTAACGTGGCGTCCGTTTGATCGTCGCCATGATAACCCGGCACTAAGGGCACATTGGCTTTTGACATGATTTTTTTGGCGGCACTTTTGCTGCCCATCGAATCGATAGCATCACTGCCAGGGCCGATAAAGGCGATGCCATTTTGCTCACATTTACGAGCAAACTCAGCATTTTCAGACAAAAAACCATAACCAGGGTGAATGGCTTCCGCGCCCGATTTTTTAGCTATCTCGATAATTAAATCAGCTTTTAAATATGAGTCCGCTGGGGCGCTGCCACCTAGATAAAACGATTCATCGGCCATGGCTACATGGCGGGCATCTTTGTCTGCATCGGAATAAAGGGCTATGGTGCGAACACCCATGGTTTGAGCCGTTTTAATAATACGGCAAGCAATTTCACCACGGTTAGCAATCAGTAATTTGGTAAACATTATTGGGCTCCTTGTGGATCAGATTTAGCGGTTTGCCATGTTGGCGTACGTTTTTCAAAGAAAGCATTAAGGCCTTCTTGACCTTCATCTGATACACGAATCCGAGCAATTTGCTCGCTGGTAAAATTGAGCGTAGCGTCGTCAATCACGCCGTTTTCTAAATGCGATACGAGATTTTTTGCCCATGCCATGCCCTGAGGACTGTTGGCATTAAATGCGGTGATAAAAGGGACCGCCGCGGCATCTAAGTCGTCGTTAACTTCATGAATGACTTGATGGGTTAAGGCAACATCAGCACTAAAGCGTTCAGCGGTAAGCATAAAGCGACGCGATTGGCGATTACCCATAGCACGAACCACATATGGACTTATCACAGCAGGGATAAGCCCCAGCTTGACTTCGCTTAAGCAAAAGCTTGAACGGGTGTTGGCAATGGCAATATCGCAACAACAAATTAGTCCTAAAGCGCCACCAAAGGCCGCGCCTTGTACTAAGGCAATAGTGGGTTTTGGAAACTTGTCTAACACGTGCATCAGCTTGGTAAGCTCATGGGCATCAGTCAGATTTTGTTCAAAGTCCATTTTTGCTTGTTTGCGCATCCAATTGAGGTCGGCGCCAGCACTGAAGTTTTTACCATTAGCACGCAAAATCAACATATTGCATTGATTGTTACTGGCAAAGCTTTCGATAGCCTGGATCATCTCGCTAATCATTACTTCATCAAAGGCATTATGCACTTCAACGCGGTTTAAAATGAGCTCTGCCACCCCTTTGTCTAGACGGCATTCAATAAACTTATATTGGTTTGATAACATTATTTATTACTCCTTATTAGCTGAATTAACCGCACAATTACATGCGGAACACCCCAAAGCGGGTGTCTTCAATAGGAGCATTTAATGCTGCCGATAAGGCTAAGCCGACCACATCACGCGTTTGTGCAGGGTCGATAATGCCATCATCCCAAAGTCGGGCACTGGCATGATACGGATGACCTTCTTTTTCGTATTGTTCAACAATTGGTTTACGGAAGGCTTGCTCGTCTTCTGCCGACCATTCAACGCCTTTACGCGCTAAACCATCGCGGCGCACTGTGGCTAATACACCAGCAGCTTGTTCGCCACCCATTACCGAAATACGGGCGTTTGGCCACATCCACATCATGGTCGGTTCAAATGCGCGACCACACATGCCGTAGTTACCCGCGCCATAACTGCCACCGATAATCACGGTAAATTTAGGCACGTTAGCGCAAGACACTGCGGTCACCATTTTGGCACCATGTTTAGCAATGCCTTCGTGTTCGTACTTTTTACCCACCATAAAGCCGGTAATATTTTGCAGGAATAACAGCGGAATTTTACGTTGGCAACACAGTTCAATGAAGTGAGCGCCTTTTTGCGCCGATTCAGAAAATAAAATGCCATTATTGGCTACAATACCGACAGGATAACCATGAATACGGGCAAAACCACACACTAGGGTTGCACCATAGTTAGCTTTAAATTCGTCAAAGTCAGAGTCATCAACCACACGGGCAATGACTTCTTTTACATCAAACGGCTTTTTAAGATCAGTACCAACAATGCCGTACAATTCATGGATATCGAATTGTGGTGGTTTGACTGGACTTAATAAGCTTTTGATTTCTTTTTGATGATTAAGTCGCAGTACTGCACGGCGAGCGAGTTCAAGCGCGTGGTCGTCATTTTGCGCTAAATGATCGGCAACACCCGATATTTTAGTATGAACTTCTGCGCCGCCAAGCTCTTCTGCGCTGACTTCTTCACCGGTAGCCGCTTTCACTAATGGAGGCCCGGCTAAAAAGATGGTGCCTTGATCTTTAACAATAATAGACTCATCGGCCATTGCAGGAACATAAGCACCGCCTGCGGTACACAAGCCCATGACGACAGCAATTTGCGGAATACCTTTGGCTGACATTTGTGCTTGGTTATAAAAAATTCTGCCGAAATGATCGCGATCTGGAAATACTTCATCTTGGCGAGGTAAATTCGCGCCACCAGAATCGACTAAGTAGATGCACGGTAAGTGACAACGGCTGGCGATGTCTTGCGCGCGTAAATGCTTTTTAACGGTAATCGGGTAGTAAGTGCCGCCTTTGACCGTGGCATCGTTGGCGATAATCATGCACTCAATACCACTGACACGACCGATACCAGCAATAACGCCTGCCGCTGGGACTTCTTCGTCATAGACTTCGTAAGCGGCAAATTGCGATATTTCTAAGAAAGGTGAACCTGGATCGAGCAGCTTTTCAACGCGCTGGCGCGGCAATAACTTACCACGAGATAAATGGCGTTCTAAGGCAACAGGGCCGCCGCCTTGTTCGATTTTTTTTAGTTTTTGTTGAAGATCATCGACCAATAACGCCATGCTGTCTGACTTGGCTTTAAATTCGTCACTGCGAGGATTGATACGGCTGCTCAGTTGCGTCATTTCTATATCCTTAATGAAGCAAAAAATAAGGGGGGCTTGATTAAGGCGACATAGCACGTGTGATATGTCGCCTTCGTACTGGAATGCTGGTTACTTTGACTCGTTAAACAATTCGCGACCAATTAACATGCGGCGAATTTCAGAGGTGCCTGCACCAATTTCGTAAAGCTTAGCATCACGTAATAAACGACCTGTTGCGTACTCGTTGACATAGCCATTGCCGCCCAGTAATTGAATGGCATCTAAGGCCATTTTAGTGGCAAGCTCAGCGCTGTATAAAATCGCACCAGCAGCGTCTTTACGGGTGGTTTCACCGCGGTCACATGATTTAGCCACACTGTAAACATAAGCGCGTGCAGCATTCATACCCGTGTACATATCGGCTAATTTACCTTGTACCAATTGGAATTGACCAATCGATTTGCCAAATTGTTCACGCTCATGAATGTATGGCACTACGATGTCCATGCAAGCAGACATAATGCCTAATGGGCCACCAGACAACACTACTCGTTCGTAATCAAGGCCGCTCATAAGCACTTTTACGCCATTATTGAGGCCGCCTAAGATGTTTTCTTCTGGCACTTCACAGTCTTCAAATACCAATTCACAGGTGTTTGAACCGCGCATACCTAACTTGTCGAGTTTTTGGGCTTGGCTAAACCCTTTCGATCCTCGTTCAACGATAAATGCGGTAATACCATGTGCGCCTTTTTCTAGGTCAGTCTTGGCGTAAATAACATAGGTATGGGCATCTGGACCGTTAGTGATCCACATTTTATTGCCGTTAAGGATGTAGCGGTCACCTTCTTTGCGAGCATGCAGTTTCATTGACACTACATCTGAACCGGCATTGGGTTCGCTCATGGCAAGTGCACCAATGTGCTCGCCACTGACGAGTTTAGGTAAGTATTTGGCTTTTTGAGCGTCATTACCATTACGATTAATTTGGTTCACACATAAGTTTGAGTGGGCGCCATAACTTAACCCTATAGATGCTGAAGCACGGGAAATTTCTTCCATTGCCACCACGTGCGCAAGGTAGCCCATGTTAGCGCCGCCATATTGCTCATCAACGGTTACGCCTAATAGCCCCATATCACCAAGTACTGGCCATAATTGATTAGGGAACTCATTGTCGATATCGACTTGGGCGGCCATAGGTGCAATTTCGTTGGCGGCAAACCCGCGAACGGCGTCGCGTAACATGTCAACATCTTCACCTAAACCGAAGTTTAAGCTGGTATATAAATCGCTCATTTGCATGTGTCCTGTTGAATTTTTATTATCGTCTGGCAAAACATTTGCTGCCAACGCTTTTTTTGCACGTTTTTGGCAGTTGGATAAAACTTGTTTGGCTTAATTGAGTTAGCTATTTTTTATTGAGTTTTATTTGGCTTTTTTAGCCGAGTTGTCGGCTAGTGCTGCTTTGCACTGTTGTTCGGCTGAATTAAGTTCCATTAACACCACTTTAATGTCGTCCATTTGCTGCTGTAGAGCTGATTTTTTTTCATTGACCAAATCCAGCATGGTATTGAGCTGTGTTGAGCTACTTTTATCAGCATCGTAAAGCTCAAATAGTCGACGAGTTTCAGCTAACGAAAATCCAAGACGTTTGCCGCGTAAAATAAGTTTTAAGCGCACTCGGTCTTTCAGGCTGTATATACGGGTTTGTCCGCGACGCTTAGGTTTAATCAAGCCTTGGTCTTCGTAAAAACGAATACTGCGGGTGGTGATATCAAATTCTTTTGATAAGTCACTGATTGAATATGTTGATTGAGGAATGTGGGTTGTGCTCATCATGTCACCAAAAGAGTTTCTTTTGATGCAAGATATATGAAGTTTACGTAAAGGTAAAGTTTGCTAGATGGTTTTCAGTTTAATGCGTGTTAATTTTGCTTGCCACTCAAACACTAATTATACATTAACATATTGTTATTTAGTGTATTTTGTTACTGATAGTATTTGACCTGCACAAGTTAAACACTCGATTGAAACTAAAGGTGTTTTTGTTGGTTTTAGTGGTTGTTATCCCTTTGTCTAATAGGGGTATTTAATGAATTCTGCTCATAATCATTGTAATACAAGTTGATTAACGGAGAACAATATGGCTGATGTAGGACTATCAATGCACGCACAATCGATAGCCGATCCCGAAGTATTTTGGCAGCAAGCCGCTGAGGCCATTAGCTGGGATCTTGCACCAAAGACGGTACTGGATGATAGCAATAAGCCTTTTTACCGTTGGTTTGCTGATGGCAAGATGAATACCTGTTTTAACGCCGTTGACCGTCACGTATTAGCAGGAAGAGGTGAACAAACAGCGATTCATTACATTAGCCCTGTGACGCACAACGAATACTCAATTAGTTATCAATCTGTGTTGGCTCAGGTAAAGCGCTTAGCTGGATTAATGGTGTCACTTGGTGTTGAAAAAGGCGACCGAGTGGTTATTTATATGCCAATGGTGCCAGAAACAGCCTATGCCATGCTGGCATGTGCACGGATTGGTGCGATTCATTCTGTGGTATTTGGTGGTTTTGCCGCCAATGAGCTTTCTACGCGGATTAATGATGCAAAACCCAAGTTAATTCTGTCTGCTTCATGTGGCATTGAACCTTCTGGTGTCGTACCGTATAAGCCTTTACTCGATGACGCATTATCCCAAGCGCAACATCAAGTCGAACATTGCATAATTTTGAATCGAACTGAATACCAAGCACAATTACAGTCACCAAGAGATCTTGATTGGTACAGTGCGCTGGTTGATGCGCCTGATGCTGCTTGCGTGTCGTTGGATGCAACAGACCCCTTATATGTTTTATATACCTCTGGTACCACTGGTCAACCTAAAGGTGTAGTACGTGATAATGGTGGCCATGCAGTCGCATTAGCATGGTCGATGAAACACATTTATGACATTGGTGTGGGCGATGTTTTTTGGGCTGCATCTGATGTGGGCTGGGTGGTAGGGCATTCATATATTGTTTATGGGCCATTGCTGGTGGGTGCGACGACCATAATGTACGAAGGTAAACCTATTGGTACCCCTGATGCGGGTGCATTTTGGCGTATTATCGAACAAAAAAATGTTCGTAGTTTTTTTACCGCACCTACAGCTATTCGGGCTATAAAACGAGAAGATCCAGAAGGCGAGTTTATTAAACAATTTGATTTAACTTGCCTTAAGCAAATGTATTTAGCGGGGGAGCGTTGCGATCCTGACACCTTAAACTGGAGTCAGCAGCAGTTGGGTAAACCAGTGATTGATCATTGGTGGCAAACTGAAACTGGTTGGCCTGTCGCGGCAAACTTGATGGGCACCGATCCGATAGAGATTAAAGCCGGATCGCCTGCGCGAGCAGTACCTGGATACCAAGTGGAGATTCTTGATGCGATGGGGCAACAAGTGGCTCCTAATGAAAGTGGTAATGTGGTGATAAAGCAACCTTTACCACCAGGCACATTAACGACCTTGTGGCAAAATGATAAACGCTATATCGACAGTTACTTGTCTATGTATCCTGGTTATTACTTAACTGGAGATGCAGGTTATGTCGATGAAGATGGTTATTTATACATTATGAGCCGAATTGACGACATCATAAATGTTGCCGGACACCGTTTATCTACGGGTCGATTTGAAGAAGTTTTATGTCAACATGAAGCGGTGGCCGAGGCTGCGGTAATTGGTGTGCAAGATAAACTAAAAGGCCAGGTGCCTCTTGGATTAGTAGTGCTTAAAAATGGCGTTACCTTGTCAGATGAAGCTCTTTATAAAGAGTTACTTGCCTTGGTACGTCATGAAATTGGCCCAGTGGCTTCATTTCGGCTGGTAAGTGCTGTGCAAAAGTTGCCTAAAACCCGCTCTGGAAAAATATTACGCGCCACAATGCGTAAAATTGCAGACAATCAAGAGTACACCATGCCAGCAACGATTGAAGACCCACAAACCTTAGATATTGTCCGGAATGCGTTGACTAAAATGGGTTATGCTAATGCACTAACTACCGAGATAACATGATGTTACTCTTCAATATTTAGCCATGCCAAATGATAAGGTGATTTTAAATCGAAACCATAAAAAACCAGTGTTTTTATGGTTTTTTCTATTGTGACACGATGTTATCTCCTAATAAACAGATTGGGCATACATTGTAAAAAACAGCGTTTCCGCGTTTTGTTACTGGTAATTTAGTTACAAGAATCGCTATAATTGCCACCCAAATGGATTCGCACTACGCGATTAATCTCTGTGACCTGTGGAAACATACACTATGAATAACCACACCCAACAATCTCACGTCGGCGTTATCGGCCTTGGTGTTATGGGCAAGAACCTCGCATTAAACATTGCTGACAACGGCTACCATGTTGCAGTTTTCGATTTAGATACTCCAAAAGTCAACGCAGCTGTGGCTCAAGAAGAAAGTGAGCGTAAAGCGGGTACGGCAGCGCGCATGCAGTCATGTAATAATCTTACAGAAATGCTGGCTAAATTAGTTGAGCCTCGAGTTATTGTATTATCTGTGCCTGCTGGTGCGCCTGTTGACGGTGTATGTAAATCGTTAATTGAAGCTGGTATTGAAGCCAACGATATCGTTATTGATACGGGTAACAGCCTTTGGACCGACACGGTAGAACGCGAAGCACGTTATAAAGATCAGTTTGTTTTCTTTAGCTCTGCAGTGTCTGGTGGCGAAGTAGGTGCACGTTTTGGCCCATCTCTCATGCCTAGTGGTGATGAAAAGGCATGGCGTTATGTTGAGCCAATTTGGAAAGCTATTGCTGCTAAAGTGGATTCAGCAACGGGTTTACCAATAGAGCGTTTTGAGCCAGGCAATCCGGTAACCGAAGGTGAGCCGTGTACGACTTATATTGGTCCTGCTGGTTCTGGTCATTACGTTAAAATGGTTCATAACGGCATTGAATATGCTGATATGCAACTTATTTGCGAAGCGTATCAATTGCTCAGTGACGGCTTAGGCATGTCTGCCCATGACATTGGTGACGTGTTCAATGGTTGGAATAAAGGTATTCTTAACAGTTACCTTATGGGGATTAGTGCTGAAGTCTTACAACAAGACGATCCATTAACCGGTAAGCCATTAGTTGAAATGATTTTAGATAAAGCAGGCCAAAAAGGCACTGGTTTATGGACTGCAGTGAGCAGCTTGCAAATTGGTTGCCCTGCGCCAACGATTGCTGAAGCCGTTTATGCACGCGCTGTGAGCACTCAGAAAAACTTGCGTATGCAGTTAAGCTCGAAGTTAGCAGGACCTGCACCAGTCAGTTTTAGTGATGCTGAAAAAGTAGAATTTATTGCTAATCTTGAAGATGCATTATATTGCGCTAAAGTGTGCTGTTATGCGCAAGGTTTCCAGTTAATGGCGATGAATGCTAAAGAGCAGAATTGGTCTTTAGATTTTGCTGAAATTGCTAAAATTTGGCGAGCGGGTTGTATTATCCGTGCTACGTTCCTGCAGTCAATTACTAAGGCTTATCAAGAAGATGCAAACCTTACGAACTTATTAATGGCTGACACTTTTAGTCAAACATTATCGCAAAAACACCTTAACTGGCGTAAAACGGTCGCAGCTTCTGTTATGCAGGGCATTCCTGCTCCATGTATTAGTTCGGCAATTGCCTATTATGACAGCTACCGCTGTGAGACATTACCCGCTAACTTGTTACAAGGTCAGCGCGACTTTTTCGGTTCACATACTTTTGAACGCACCGATAAACCCGCTGGTGAGAAATACCACTTAGACTGGAGTGCGAAGCAGCGTACTTTAGCTAAGGTGTAATTAGTCTTACATTATAAAAAGGCGCTTCATTTTACAATGAAGCGCCTTTTTATTTAGCTAAGGAAAATGGTTAGGTTAGCGAAAAGTACAATCCAATGCTAAATAAGACGCTAAAAATCATCGTCAATTTAGCTGTTTGCCCAAGGATAGGATTTAATGCTTCACCAGTATTATTATGAAATTCGCGACTCAGGTTACGTGCGATTACTAATGATACACCTGCTAATAATACGGGTAACCCATCGAGCGACCCGAGCAAGAATCCCGCGATAATGATACCAAATGGTAAGTAGACAAAACTTTGATATAGCACTTTTGCTTGTGCTTCACCAATTCTTACCGCAAGAGTATTTTTACCTGCTTTTGTGTCGGTAGAGATATCTCTAGTGTTATTGACCAGCATAATGGCAGCATTAAAAAAACCAATAGCACAGCCAAGTAACCATGCTGTCATGGTGGTGGTGCCTGCTTGTAAATAGTAACTGCCAACAACGGCCACTAAGCCGAAAAATACAAATGCAGCAATTTCGCCTAATCCATGTGATGCCAGTGGGTAGGGACCTCCGCTATAACATAACGCGCCTAATATAGAGGCTGTTGCAAGAATGGCTATTGGCCAGCCACCGTGAACGATTAGCAATGAACCTACTAATAATGATATGACTAGGCAACCAATCATGGCATTTCGTACAGATGACGGAGCAAGAATACCGCTTTGAGTGACTCTTATTGGACCGATCCGCTCTTCGGTGTCGATACCATTCTTAAAGTCAAAGTAGTCATTAGCGAGATTAACTGAAATTTGCAATAATACTGCACATAGCATTGAGGTAAAGGCGATGAGTAAGCTAAATTGTTCGAGCCCAATCGCTAGCATATTTCCGATTAATAATGGACCGATAGCCGCCGGTAACGTGCGAGGACGGATAGCCATAAACCATGATTGCATTGAGCTAGGTTGCATAATATTGTGAGGCGCACTGTTGATTAGTCATATCTAATAGCATACCAAATATTCAATTAGGCTGCAGATATGAATATTTGCGTTACATCACTATTTCGTGATTTGTCACGAGATGACTTAAATTCAACAATTACCATAGAATAAGCTAGAAAACATCAGCTTAACTAAGGTAACCTTAACGTTAATCCAAGTTGTAGAGAAGGTGTTATGAGTCAGGTATTAAACGATTTATTGTCATTGTTGTCACTTGAGAAAATTGAGTTAGGTCTGTTTCGCGGCCAGAGTCAAGATTTAGGCTTCGGACACGTGTTTGGTGGCCAGGTGATGGGACAAGCGTTAAGTGCTGCAAAACAAACGGTTAGTGAAGACCGCCATGTACATTCTTTACATTCATACTTTTTACGTGCGGGTGATGAAAAATTACCGATTATTTACGATGTTGAAAATATGCGCGATGGAGGAAGTTTTAGTGCGCGTAGAGTAAAAGCGATTCAGAAAGGTCGACCTATTTTTTATATGACCTGTTCGTTCCAAACGGTTGAAGAAGGCTTTAATCATCAAGATGTCATGCCCGATGTGCCAGGACCTGAAGGTTTATTGAATCAGCAAGAACTTGCAGTGACTATGCGTGATAAAGTACCAGCGAAAATGCTCGAAAAATTTATGGCAGACTCTCCGATTGAAATGCGTTTAGTTAACCCGGTTCATCCTATCGCCCCTAACACAACAGAGGCAAAAGGGTATGTATGGCTACGTGCCAATGGGCAAGTACCATCGGATCATAGTATTCAAGAGTATTTACTCGCTTACGCATCGGATTTTAATTTTTTAGCCACAGCAACTCAGCCCCATGGTGTGTCTTTTTTAACTCCAGGTATGCGCATGGCCACTATTGATCATGCCATGTGGTTTCATCGCCCATTTAATATGGGAGAATGGCTCTTGTACTGTATTGATAGTCCCAATGCAGGCGGTGGTCGTGGATTTGTGAAAGGGCAGTTTTTTGATCAGCAAGGACGTCTTGTGGCTTCTGCCACACAGGAAGGTTTAATCAGAATGACCAAGTAGGACGCTAACATGTTAATAATTAAGAAAGGGATACAATTCGCGGTTGTCACTTTGATTGCCATAATACTCAATGGTTGTGTGACGATTGAGCCTGAAAAGCCAGTCATTGTAAATGGCTATGCAGGTTATGCAGAGAAAATTGCCTTGCCACAAGGGTGTAAAATTAACATTGCATTAATTGATTTTAATACTCCGGGTGCGATTATCTCTCAAAAAAACTTTGATATAGCCAGAGCACCCGTTCCATTTAAATTCACCTTACCTGCTGAGTTAGTCAAAAGCGGTGTTGATTACGGTGTTGTGGCAATGATCACTTATCAAGGTAATGCTATTTTTCAAACGTATGATAAGTTCCGTGTGATCAGTAACGGTCAATTTACCACTCAAGTGTTAATGAAACGCGTTAAATAGCCACTTCGTAATCTAGTTCACAAACTCTTATGCCCGTCATTGATCTATTTATTTGGCGGGTAATAATCTGTTTTCTACCCTAATGTGCTGTTTAGGTTGTTTATGACAGAGTTATCTCAGACTTATCGCTCGCATGCGCAAACTCGTTTAATTTGGGCTTTGTGCATCGCTTCTATGGTGATTTACATTAATTTGTACACAGTACAAGGCATGCTGCCGTCTATTGCGGAACATTTTGATGTGTCTGGCGCACAAGCTACTTTGGTGTTATCTGTTACCAGTTTCACCTTAGCTTTTTCATTGCTTTTTTATGCAGTTTTATCTGACAGGATAGGACGGTTGGCTCCTATTGTGGTGAGTTTATGGCTGCTCGCAGGGTCGAATATTTTATTAGTGTTTGCCCAAACATTCGATGACTTATTATGGGTGCGCTTACTACAGGGCATTTTGTTGGCCGCTGTGCCCGCGATTTCGATGGCCTATTTTAAAGAACAATTAGCTCCCTCTTTTATGCTCAAAGCTGCTGCCGTATACATTATGGCCAACAGTATGGGCGGTATCGCAGGACGAATTTTTGGCGGATTAATGGCACAAAATTTGTCGTGGCAGTCGTCAATGGGGTTGGTGTTTTTGGTCACGTTAATGGGGGTGGCATTGGTAACGTATTTATTGCCGCGTAAAGAAATTAAATCCCCAGTGGTTAAGCAAAAAGTCTCTTTGCGACATAAGGTAAAGCAAGATATAGATGGCTTTATGTTCCATTTGTCTGACTCGCAGATGCGCCTCGCTTATGCCATTGGTGGCTTAGCATTTATGATGATGGTCAATCAGTTTAGCTTTATTCAATTGCATATTATGGCTGAACCATATGGTTTGAGTCGCTTTAATGCGACCTTGATTTTTCTCTGTTATTCAAGTGGTACATTTGCTTCTTATTTGTCGGCAAAATGGATTATGCGCTATGGCTCGATGCCATTATTTAGAGTGGCTTTATGCTTAATGGTCGCTGGCACGTTGTTGACTTTGGTGGATACATTGACTGCCATTGTGGTGGGTTTTCTGATCAGTGCTTGCGGATTTTTCTTAACTCACAGCTGTTGTAATTCGTTTGTTGCTATCCGTGCCACCAGTCATCGCGCTAAGGCAACGTCGCTCTATTTATGTTGCTATTATCTTGGCGCATCCCTGGGCGGACCTTATTTAATGATGTTTTGGCACGAAGCTGAATGGAATGGAGTGGTTGCGGGGTCTATGAGCCTTTTGGCGCTGCTTTTAGTGGCGGTCTGGCGTTTAGGGATACATCAACAACAGGTTATTGATGTTCCCGTACCCGATTAACTCTCGATAAATTGTTTACGGTCTAGTTCAAACTTACGCATTTTGTCGTACAAGGTTTTACGGGGTAATTCGAGTTGTTCCATGGTTAATTTGATGCTGCCTTTGTTGTGGCTTAATGCTTCTTCAATTAACATTCTCTCAAAGAACTCCACTCTTTGCTGAAGCGACATGCTGGTGTGCATAGTGGTGTGGTTATCTAAATTACCAGCAAAAGCGGCTTCTGCACCAAGTAACACATAACGTTCTGCTAAATTACGTAACTCGCGTACATTGCCAGGCCAGTCGTGAGAGGTTAGCACCATCGTTTGCTGGGGATTTAATGCTATGAGTGCTTTATGGTAACGAGCCGAAGCAATTCTGGCAAAATGTAAAAACAGCAATGGAATGTCTTCTCGGCGATCTCGTAGTGGAGGAATGACAATGGTCACGAGGTTAAGACGATACAATAAATCTTGTCTGAATTTCCCTTCTTCGCACAGTTGCTGCAAGTTTAATTTTGTTGCCGCAATAACCCTGATGTCCAAATTAATCGGCGTATTTGATCCTAATCGTTCGACTTTACGATCTTCCAATACACGCAATAATTTAACCTGTAAGGCCATAGGAGTGCTTTCTATTTCATCTAGAAGTAGCGTGCCACCATTAGCATATTCAAACTTACCGATGCGGCGTTTGTCTATGCCAGTGAAAGCGCCAGATTCTGCACCAAAGAGTTCACTTTCAATGAGATTTTCAGGGATTGCACCACAATTAATGGCGACAAAATTAGCTTTGTTACGATAACTATGGTCATGCAGATATCGGGCGACAAGCTCTTTACCTGCACCGGTTTCACCTTCAATCATGATATCTGCAGGTGTGTCGAGCACTTGGTCAATAAGATGTCGCATTTTCATCACACCAGGACTACTGCCTAAAATACGTGGACCAGGTGCTATATGCGATTCAAGTTCGCGTTTAAGTTTACGGTTTTCTAGTGTTAGCGCCCGCTTATCTAACGCGCGTTTAGTCACATCGAGTATATGTTCGTTGTTAAATGGTTTTTCGATAAAGTCGTAAGCACCTTTCTTGAGAGCGTCTACCGCCATGGCGATGTCACCAAAACCCGTTAATAGTACTACAGGTAAGTCACTGTCTTGTTGTTTCAGTTGTTGCAATAAACTCAAACCATCGAGTTGCGGCATATTAACATCAGAAATTACTATGCCAGGCCAGTTAGCGGTAATATGGCTGGAGATAGCTTGCGGATTCGTAATCGCCAACGCGTTGATATTCTCTAGTTTAAATAACTGCTGTAACACGATACCGATATGAGGTTCATCATCAACAATAATAACTTGATAATTATTGATGTCTTGAATTTGAGTCACGTTTACACTTCCTCACGTAAATAAAGTGGCAAAATAATATGGAAAATAGCCCCACCGTGTATGGCATTCTCGACAGTAATAGAACCTTGCATAGATTCGATAATTCGCTGCGAGATGGACAATCCTAAGCCTAGTCCTTGGCGCTCACTGGTGGTGTAGTAAGGTTCAAAAATTTTATTCATTTGGCTTTCTCTCACGCCTGGGCCACTGTCTTGAATGCTTATATTGACCTTGCTGTCGCAATAGACTTCGATTTGTAATTGTCGCTCTGTAGATTGCTGCATTGCGACGATAGCATTACTAATAAGGTTAACCAGTACTTGTTGTAATCTGACGCTGTCGCCCCATATTTGGCATTTGCCCGTTAATAATTTCAGCGACAATTTAACACCTTGTTTGTCCATTTCAGGTTGAACAATGGTAAGTGCTTGCTCAATTGATTGATTAATTTCGGTGGCGTTGTCTTTACCCTGAGATTTACGCGTAAAGCTTTTAAACTGACCAATAATATCTGCAAGCCTATCGGTTAGCTCTATCATGATTTTGATATTGCTGCTGGCATCTTCAATCATATTACGGCCAATGAATGTTTGAGTGTTTTGTGCGTAACTGCGCAGTGCTGCCAGCGGTTGATTGAGCTCGTGGTTAATGCTGGCTGACAGGCTACCTATGACCGTAAGCTTTGCCGCTTGGATTAGTTCGTCTTGAGTGTCTTTTAATTGGGTGTTGGCTTGTTCAAGATCCAATGTACGCTCTTTTACTCGTTGTTCGAGTAGATTTTGAGCTTGGTGCATTCTGCGTAAATTTTTACGGCGCTCAATGCTGTAAAGTATAAAAAGTGTTAATAATAAATAGAGTGTGGCCGCCAATAGCATTATTGGCGGTAACGATTCATATAAGGGCTTCATTGGAGTAAGAATATGAACGTTCCAATTAGCATTGGGCATCAATTGGTGACGTTCAAGGTATTTTGCGTGGCCTTCAGCTGATGATATTTTATATACCTGTTTAGTATCGGAATTGCCGAGCATAAAAAGAGGGCTTACACTAAGCTCACCAATGGGCCGGTTGGCATAGCGTTTTGATGAATTTAGAGCAAAACGTTTAGCCTGTGTCAGTGGTGTTAATGAATTAAATCGCCAACTATTAATGCTTGAAAGAAACACTATATTGTCTGGATCGCTGATCATAAACTCATATTGGCTTGCGATGGCAATACCACTACTTTGTTGTTCAATCAAACTTATATCAACTTTTACAACCACTACACCCAATACCACGCCTCTATGATATACCGGATTAGCAAAGTAGAATCCGCGCTTATTTGATGAGGTACCAACTGCATAATATCGTCCAGACTTCCCTGATATCGCATCGATAAAGTAAGGCCTAAATGAATAATCATGATTAATAAAAGAGTTTGGTACATCCCAATTACTGGCGGCAATAGCCACGCCAAGCGCATCGGTGAGGTAAATGTCTGACGACTCAGTGACTTGCTTTAATTCAGATAAATAAGCGTTGAGCTTTTCGATTGTTTGAGGATTGCGTTGATCAAGTAACCCTTGTTCTAAGATGGGGTTTTGTGCAAGTACTGCAGGAATATTTTCGTAGTGTGAAAGGGCGTTATCAATAAAAATTACCAGTTCATTAATTTGCTTTTCAGATTGCTCAGCAATGGACGTTGTGCCTTGTTCAAGTAAATACCAATATGTAACTCTAAGGGTCAGTAATAACCCGATAGTGAGCATCATGCTCATTACAACATTTCGTTTTTTGGTAGTCGAGAATGAAAGCATGCATATTCCCAATCGATAATGATTATGATGATTATTGAGCATAAGTAAAAAAACGAGCCTTAATAAATTAAGGCTCGTCTATAATACGCGAATTATCAAGTTAATAGCCGTTTAATTTGTCTATGTATTCGGGTAAAAATAGAGAAATTTGTGGAATATAGGTAATCAATATCAAGAAACCGAGTAACAATACTAACCAAGGAAGGCACGATTGAATTACCCACCCCATACTTTTTCCTGTTATCCCTGCGGTGACAAACAGATTGAGCCCTACAGGCGGTGTGAGCATGCCTATCTCCATATTGACCACCATAATTATGCCTAAGTGAATAGGATCGATACCTAACTGGGTTGCGATAGGGAATAAGATTGGCGCCATAATCAACAGAATAGCTGAAGGCTCCATAAAGTTACCCGCAGCTAATAACAGTAAGTTGACGATAATCAAAAAGCCCCATGCGGGTAATCCAA
Source organism: Shewanella sp. SR44-4 (assembly GCF_014163715.1). NCBI lineage: Bacteria > Pseudomonadati > Pseudomonadota > Gammaproteobacteria > Alteromonadales > Shewanellaceae > Shewanella > Shewanella sp. SR44-4. The sequence continues at coordinate 45,547 of NZ_JACJDU010000038.1, forward strand.
ATCCGACAATCGTTTCGGCGATAATGTGCGGAATACGTTCGGTGGTTAATACATGGGCAAACAGCATGGCATTAGCAATAATGAACAGCAGCATAATACTGACTTTAGCGCCATCACGTACTACATGACGGATTTCTTTGTCGGTAGGTGTTTTAATAACGGCAAGTAACATGTGCCCTATGTTACGTAATGAGGCTCCCACTAAAGACTCTTGTTTATTTCGCCAAGCGACATTTTTAAGAGGGCCAATATCACGATAACCAAATACAGCAATAAAGTAAGCATATACACAAGCTACTGCCGCAGCTTCAGTTGGGCTTGCAACACCACCGTAAATAGAACCTAACACAATCAGAATGAGTGCTAAACCACCCATCGCTTTAGCACTTGATATCGCTAATGCTTTTACGCCAGGAAAAGGACGTGAAGGCAGCTTTTTAATCCGAGCAACGATATAGATGGCCAGCATTAAAATACAACCCATCATTAAGCCTGGTATTAAACCTGCCATAAACATTCTAGCTGCAGACACTTCTGTCGCGGCAGCATAAACCAGCATTACAATCGATGGTGGAATTAAAATGCCTAATGTACCTGACGTAGTGATAACGCCTGCTGCAAATTTTTCTGGATAACCCGCACGCACCATACCAACAATAACAATAGAGCCAATAGCCGCTACAGTAGCTGGTGATGAACCCGATACCGCTGCAAATAGCATACAAGCCATCACTGATGCCATAGCAAGACCACCGCGGATATGACCTACGCTGTCCATCGCAAAGTCAATAATACGCCTTGCTACGCCACCAGTAGACAAAAATGCCGATGATAGAATAAAGAATGGGATTGCCAATAAAGTGTAGTGTTCTGAAGTCGACTCATACAGTTTTAAAACAATCGAAGCGAGCGAATCATTTGAATATAACAAAATAGTCAGCATGCTTGAAAAGCCTAAAGCGATAGCAATAGGCATACCAATCATCATGCAAATAAACAAAGCAATAAATAGTGTTGCTATAGTCATTATTTCGCGTCCTTATCATTTTGTTGTTGTTCTGATGATGTGGATAGCGCAGCTTCATCGATTAAATGCATGCTGTCTTTTGCTTCATCGGCCAGTTGGAAACCAACTGCTTTATTGCGCAAAATAGCGATAAACAATTCAATAAAACGCCAAGTGAGCATTGAAAACCCGATAATCAAAATGCTTTGAGATAACCAAATAGGAACTGCACCGTCTTCTACGTCGATGCGTAATGTTTCCCAGGCAAAATCTGGATCTAATTGATGAATAAACCATGCAGGAAAGTCGATATCTTCCATTGGAATACCAATTTGGTACATTTGGCTAAGGTAGTCCCAAGCCCCTTTTAAAAACATGCCACAGTAAACAATGCAACACAGGCACGCAAAGATAGCGACTGCTTTCTGTGGCTTACCAGATAGCTTAGATACAAAGGCATCGACACCAATATGTGCTCCTACTTTGACGCCATAAGACATACCAAATAATACAAACCAACCACAAAGAGTAAGGGTCAGTTCTTGGATCCATAAAAAACCGGTGTTAAAAAAGAAACGAGCAATAACTTCGCCAAAAACTAGCAACGTCATTAATGTAATTAATAAATTAAGGAACCCTTCTTCAAAATAACCAAATAGTCTTGAAATCACGGTCATACTCCTTGAATAAAAAAAGGTGGTACTGATGCAAGAATGCGTTCAGTACCACGTCAAGTACGGAGACTATTTAGTATTAGCAGCTTGTGCTGCATCAATCATGTCTTTACCAATTTGATCTTCAAACTTAGCCCAAACTGGTTTCATAGCGTTAACCCATTGCTGGCGTGCAGCAGGCGCTAACGTGACTAATTCAGAGCGCTTAGAATCAATAATGGCTTGTCTATCTTGATTATCTTTTTCAGCCGCAATTTTGTTACCAAGTGCGATAGCTTCGTCTAGTGATGACTTAAAAATAGCTCGTTTATCGGCGGGTAGACCTTTCCAGAAGGTATTTGAGGTCACTACCATGTAATCTAAAACGCCATGATTACTTTCTGTTATGTGACTTTGTACTTCATAGAATTTCATTGAGTAGGTATTTGACCAAGTGTTTTCTTGACCATCAATGGCGCGTGTTTGTAGCAGAGTAAACACTTCTGAAAAGGGCTTTTTAACAGGAATCGCGCCAACTGCATCAAATTGAGCTGCAATCACATCAGATGCCATAATACGGAACTTTTTGCCGTTAGCATCTTTTGGTAATGCCAATGGATCGTTCGCTGAGAATTGCTTCATGCCGTTGTGAAGATAACCTAGACCAACAAGGCCTTTACGGTTCATTGCGTTTAATAATTTTTGGCCTGAATCTGACTGCTGAAAACGATCAACTGCGGCCATATCTTCAAATAAGAAAGGTAAATCGAAAATCTGTAGTTTTTTGGTAAAACGCTCAAACTTAGATAATGACGGTGCTACAAATTGCACATCGTTTAGGAGTAGTGCTGCTAGCTCGTTGTTATCCCCAAATAACTGTGAGTTAGGAAATACGTTAACAACGTATTCACCAGGTAAACGCTGCTCTATTAATTCTTTAAACTTAAGTGCCATTTGTCCTTTTGGTGTGTTTTCTGCAACAACATGCGAAAATTTAATTTCTACAGGTTCAGCAAAGACATTAAAACTCGCTGCCAGAATAGTAGCAATTGTTGCTAGTTTAGCAATTGATTTGAGTGGGCGTGTAAAGGTACTGGTGGATTTTTTCATAATAATTAACTTCCTTTTTTTAGTGTTATATTTTCCTCAAGGTGGTGACTTGTCCCAGAACAAGTACGCCATAAACGCTTTATGAGGATAGATCAAACATAGCAAGCATTAGGCCAGAATGTTAATTATTTGTAACTCAATGAAATATATTAACTTTAATTTAATAAGGAAACCGGAGAGCGATTTTATGTGTGGATTGTCACACAGTAGAAAAGGGGTAATGGGTGGAATGTCGCACATTGTCATTGATCGTGATGTGAAGAGAGTATTTATGACTAGCAGAGTAATAATAGTTTACATGGACTTAATTAAAACAAGAAAGAAATAAAAATTAGACATAAAAAAACCACCTTTCGGTGGTTAATTTGTGAATGCAATATATGCATTAAATACCAAATAATTGGTGGAGCTACACGGGATCGAACCGTGGACCTCTTCACTGCCAGCGAAGCGCTCTCCCAGCTGAGCTATAACCCCAAATTCTAGCTGACTAAAACTAAAATTTTAAAAATATGGTATCCCATAGGGGATTCGAACCCCTGTTACCGCCGTGAAAGGGCGGTGTCCTAGGCCTCTAGACGAATGGGACACATTTGATACGTTATACTCTGTATCGAGTGAATACTCATTGGT
>NZ_JACJDU010000038.1:49048-51953 GCF_014163715.1 Shewanella sp. SR44-4
GAACCCCTGTTACCGCCGTGAAAGGGCGGTGTCCTAGGCCTCTAGACGAATGGGACACATTTGATACGTTATACTCTGTATCGAGTGAATACTCATTGGTGTCTGTAGGCTAAACACCAGTGCTAGTTACCTATAATGAAGAACAAAACCCTAAGGATTCGAACCTCTATTACCGCCGACTTTTTATAAACCAAAGTGGGCGATGTCCTAAGCGCTATTTCTAGACGAATGGGACACATTTGATACGTTATACTCTGTATCGAGTGAATACTCATTGGTGTCTGTAGGCTAAACATCAATGCTAATTATCTACTTAAAGACTGTTAAGTAAGTGGTGGAGCTACACGGGATCGAACCGTGGACCTCTTCACTGCCAGCGAAGCGCTCTCCCAGCTGAGCTATAACCCCTCTTACTTAATGCTTTTGGATATGCTACTAGAAAAAACTAACATCATGTCTCAACTGCGAGGCGCATTCTATGCAGCATACCCAAAAGTGTCAACTCGTTTTTTAGGAATTTATTCTATCTGCTACAAATTCAATCGCTTTGGATATTCTTTGTGCAGATCTTTCTTTTCCGATTAAGAACAAGGTTAAATCTAATGCAGGAGACTGTCCTGCGCCAGTAACCGCAACGCGTAAAGGCATACCTACTTTACCCATGCCGACATCAAGTTCTGTCGCTGTCGCTTCAATAACGTTGTGAATATTCTCTACGCTCCAATCATTTAGTTCAGATAACTTTTGATTGAACAATGTTAAAGGCTCTAGTGCCACGCCACGTAAATGCTTCTTAGCTTGGGCTTCATCAAAATCAGCAAAGTCTTCATAGAAGTAACGACTTGAAGCAGCTAATTCTTTTAATGTTTTCGCACGTTCAGATAATACTGTAACAATTTCAGTTAACGCTGGACCATTACTAGTATCAATTTTCTGATCATCCATATGCCATTGTAAATGTGATGCGACATAAACAGGATCGAGAGATTTGATATAATGTTGGTTTAACCAAATGAGCTTATCAGTATTAAAAGCTGAAGCAGCCTTATTGATATCATCTAACTTAAACAGCGTTTTCAACTCGTCCATTGAAAATATTTCTTGATCGCCATGAGACCAACCTAAGCGAACAAGATAGTTTAATAGTGCTTCTGGTAGATACCCGTCATCACGGTATTGCATAACGCCCACAGCACCATGACGTTTAGATAGCTTAGCGCCATCGTCACCAAGAATCATCGACACATGTGCATATTCAGGGATCGGTGCGCCTAATGCTTTAAGGATGTTGATTTGGCGTGGCGTGTTATTGATATGATCTTCACCGCGTACAACGCAGGTAATACCCATGTCCCAGTCATCGACTACAACACAGAAATTATAGGTTGGTACGCCATCAGTACGCTTAATGATTAAATCATCAAGCATGTCGTTAGAAATTTCGATTCGACCACGAACGTGATCATCAAATATCACACTGCCTTCAATTGGGTTTTTAAAGCGAACAACAAAAGGCTCATCAGTATCACGAGGTGCAAGGTTACGACAACAACCGTCGTATTTCTGTTGCAAACCTTGCGCAGCTTGGTCTTCACGCATGCTCTCAATGCGTTCACGCGAGCAATAGCATTTGTATGCAGTGCCTTTGTCAAGCATTTGCTCAATAATTTCATTGTAACGATCAAAACGTTTAGTTTGGTAATAAGGACCTTCATCCCAAGTCAAACCTAACCAGTTCATACCGTCAAGAATGGCATCACATGCTTCTTGAGTTGAACGTTCAATATCAGTGTCTTCAATACGAAGTACAAATTCACCATTGTTAGCACGTGCGTGCAACCATGAATAAAGTGCTGTACGAGCACCACCTACATGAAGAAAACCAGTTGGACTTGGAGCAAAACGCGTCTTAGTAGTCATAATCGGACACTAACCTATTTATAAACGTCTAAAGAAGACAAACAAAAAAATGTGCCGCTATTCTAACAGTCAAACCCAGCAGTTGAAATGGCGGACTTTCAAACCTCGGGAGGTTTTTGGATTTTCTTTATTTTTGATCACAACCCCTTGTTCAACAAAGCATCAAAGCGAACAATTTTAGTCCGACTGACATTATTTTAAATAAAAAGCGTTGACAGGTTTTGCTTGCCCCCTATAATACGGCCCCACACAGCGAGGTCGATTAGCTCAGCTGGGAGAGCACCTCCCTTACAAGGAGGGGGTCACTGGTTCGAGCCCAGTATCGACCACCATATTTTTATTTATGGATTATAACTGTTAATTACATCCCAGGTCGCTTAGCTCAGCTGGGAGAGCACCTCCCTTACAAGGAGGGGGTCACTGGTTCGAGCCCAGTAGCGACCACCATATAATTAACTAAACTATTGTGTAGAGTCCCAGGTCGCTTAGCTCAGCTGGGAGAGCACCTCCCTTACAAGGAGGGGGTCACTGGTTCGAGCCCAGTAGCGACCACCATTTCTCAAATAGAGTGGTGGACTCAAAAGTAAAATATCCCAGGTCGCTTAGCTCAGCTGGGAGAGCACCTCCCTTACAAGGAGGGGGTCACTGGTTCGAGCCCAGTAGCGACCACCATATTTTACAAAAAGATTGATATTCCCAGGTCGCTTAGCTCAGCTGGGAGAGCACCTCCCTTACAAGGAGGGGGTCACTGGTTCGAGCCCAGTAGCGACCACCATATCAATTTAAGCTTACATTTACGTTTTATCCCAGGTCGCTTAGCTCAGCTGGGAGAGCACCTCCCTTACAAGGAGGGGGTCACTGGTTCGAGCCCAGTAGCGACCACCATATTTTATTCCTGTACTATTCCTCTTACATCCTGCAAAGTTTTACCAAGCAATCCAAGCAATCCAAGCAATCCAAGCAATCCAAGCAATCCAAGCAATCC
>NZ_JACJDU010000039.1:0-47901 GCF_014163715.1 Shewanella sp. SR44-4
AACTCAAACTCAAACTCAAACTCAAACTCAAACCGTTCAAGTACCTCAAGCCGTGTTTAATACAAAGGTAATCACTATTGAAAATTCTCAACTCAATCAATATTGGTCATTGGAGCAGATTAAACCTGTAATGTTAAACAAACGTCCTGATTGGTTACCAAGAGGTGCAGGTAAGGGCGAATATTATATTACGATTGACTCAAACGGTAACGAAGTCAGCAAAGCGCTTATTAGCTCGCAGCCAGAGGGCTGGATGACGCAAGCATTAGTCAATAAGATGCCAAAACAGCAGTATGTGCCAGCGGCATCGAATATTAAGCGAGTACCAGTGAAAGTGAAAATGGATTTTGAAGTAAAGCGTATGAATTGATCTTGAGAATACTTAACCTGTATTGAGCGATTTAACCAAATATAATTCGAGGGCAGAATAATACATTCCGCCCTCGATATTATTTTACAAACTATACATTATGACTAACCGTCGTCACTAGGCTAGGTCAAACCTGTCTGCATTCATTACTTTAGTCCACGTTTTAACAAAGTCTTTAACAAACTTCTCTTTTGCGTCGTCTTGTGCATAAATCTCTGCATACGAACGTAAAATAGAGTTTGAGCCAAAGACTAAATCAACTCGAGTTGCAGTCCATTTCACTTTATCAGTGCTGCGCTCCACAATGTGATACAGATTTTTACCTGCAGGCTTCCAGTTGTACGACATATCAGTTAAGTTGACAAAAAAGTCATTTGATAACACGCCAACATTGTCGGTAAATACACCGTGTTGACTGTTGTCGTAGTTGGTTCCTAATACTCGCATACCACCAACCAATACTGTCATTTCATGCGCGGTTAGCCCCATTAATTGAGTACGGTCGAGCATCATTTCTTCTGGCTGAACGATATAGTCTTTCTTTTGCCAGTTTCTAAATGCATCGTGTAGAGGCTCTAACACATCAAAAGACTCAACATCAGTTTGAGCTTGCGTTGCATCGCCACGTCCGGCAACAAAAGGCACCGATATCTTAACGCCAGCAGCATGAGCAGCTTGCTCTACTGCGGCTGATCCTCCGAGCACAATTAAATCTGCAATACTGACCGGCTTAGTTAGGCCTGCTTGAATAGTGGTTAACACCGCTAATACTTTTTGTAACCTTGTCGGCTCGTTACCTTGCCAGTCTTTTTGTGGCGCTAAACGAATACGTGCACCGTTGGCTCCGCCACGAAAATCTGAACCACGGAAAGTGCGGGCACTGTCCCAAGCCGTAGCCACAAGTTCAGCAATACTTAATCCACTGGCCAGAATCTTAGCTTTAGTGTCGGTAACTTCTTGTTCGGTTAAGCTGTAATCAACTTGTGGAACAGGATCTTGCCATATTAACTCTTCAGCAGGTACATCAGTGCCTAAATAACGACTTTTAGGACCCAAATCTCTGTGGGTAAGCTTAAACCAAGCACGAGCAAACACATCCGAGAAATAAGCTGGATCTTGATAAAAGCGATCTGAAATTTTTCTATACTCTGGGTCCATCTTCATCGCCATATCAGCGTCGGTCATGATAGGACTTAGGCGAATCGATGGATCTTCAACATCAACAGGCTTATGCTCTTCTTTGATGTCGATAGGCTGCCATTGCCATGCACCAGCAGGGCTCTTTTTAAGTTCCCACTCGTAGTTAAGCAATAACTCAAAGTAGCCATTGTCCCACTGAGTTGGGTTGGTTGTCCAAGCGCCTTCAATACCGCTTGTTACCGTATCGCGGCCAATACCGCGGCTTGTTTTGTTTAACCAGCCTAAACCTTGGTCTTCGAGTTCAGCCCCTTCAGGAGCGGCTTCGAGCTTTTCTGCACGACCATTGCCGTGACATTTACCGACAGTGTGACCACCAGCAGTAAGCGCGACGGTTTCTTCGTCATTCATTGCCATGCGTTCAAAGGTGACACGAATGTCTTGTGCGGTTCTCAGTGGGTCTGGCTTGCCATCAGGACCTTCAGGATTGACATAAATTAATCCCATCATTACGGCGGCTAATGGATTTTCGAGATCTCGTTCGCCTGAATAGCGGCTATTGGGTGTATCGCTTGTTGCCAGCCATTCTTTTTCTGAACCCCAGTATATGTCTTTCTCTGGATGCCAGATGTCAGCACGGCCGCCAGCAAACCCAAAGGTTTTTAGGCCCATAGATTCATAAGCAATGGTACCAGCGAGAATGATCAAATCAGCCCAAGACAACTTATTGCCATATTTCTTTTTAATTGGCCACAGTAATCTACGTGCTTTGTCTAAATTGGCGTTATCTGGCCAGCTGTTGAGTGGCGCAAAACGTTGGTTACCTGTTCCTGCACCGCCGCGACCGTCTGCTATACGATAAGTACCAGCAGAGTGCCAAGCCATACGGATCATCAGTCCACCATAATGGCCCCAGTCGGCTGGCCACCAATCTTTGCTATCAGTCATGAGTGCGTGGAGATCTTGTTTTACCGCAGACAAGTCGAGGCTTTTAAACGCCTCGCGGTAATCGAAGTTAGGATCCATTGGATCGGTTTTATTGTCATGCTGATGAAGAATATCGAGATTAAGTGCATTAGGCCACCACTCCATAACGTCGCTCGCGACTGTGGTATTGCCGCCGTGGTTTACTGGGCATTTGCCTTGGGTTTGTTGTGCTTTGTCCATGATAGGTTCCTTTATCACTAAAAATAGCATAAATTTTATGCATCACTGGATTTCTATAACAGGCTAACTGACTGTGACTACGAATGAAAGCGACTTTTTTCGGTCCGGCTAATCGATTTTATTGATGAATAAGATTAGTCATGCTGACTGTTAAAAATCGTTCGATAATAGAACAGTATGTTGATAGAGATTAGGCCAATAATTTGGTGTAAGTCATGATCCAAGTCATTAAAGACTATGATGCTAGACTGCGGTGCTCATTGATTGTTGTACTTGAATATAATGGGCAAAAGATGACATGGGCATAGGTTTACTATAGTAGTAACCTTGGGCGAGATCGCAACCGAGTGATGCTAGTAATGTCGCCGTTTCACTGTTCTCTACGCCTTCTGCTACAACATTACAATTTAAGTGTTGGGACAGAAAAATGACTGATTTTACTATTGCCAAGTCTGCATCGCTATGATGGATACTGTTGATAAATGAACCATCAATTTTAATTTGGGTAACAGGAAGGTCACGCAGTAGTTCTAGCGAAGAAAACCCCGTTCCAAAATCATCAATACTGAATGCTCCCCCCGCAGCGGTAATCTGTGTCATCGCATCCTTAGCTTGTGCAACATTGGTCATCATTGCACTTTCGGTTATTTCAAACATTATCTTCTGCGATGAGTGATTGCCGTTAACAAGTGACACACTTTTATTGATTAGGGTTGGATCTTGTAAATCTTTAGCGGACAAATTGAGGTGGATACACAAAGACAACCCCAAGGATTCAAAATGCTCAACGTCCTTTGCAACTTGTTGCATTACCCAATCGGTTATTTGGTTTATAAGGGTAGTTTGTTCGGCAATATTAATAAACACACTTGGGGGCGTGTAACTGCCATCTGGACGAGGCCAGCGAATAAGCGCTTCGACGCCGTAAAGGCTGTTGTCGCGAAGATTTATGATAGGTTGATACCAGAGTTCAAACTCCTGTTGTTCAATCGCGCGTTTTAATAAAGCACTGATATTCACTTTTTCGGCGGCATTGGTTTCAAGGCTATGATCATAGGTGGTATATAAGGTGGCTAGTTTTTTACTTGAGTACATAGCAATATCGGCTTGCTGTAACAATTGACCTATTTCACTTGCGTAGCTGGGATAGTGAGATAATCCTACGCTAGCGCCCACTAATAAATCATAACTCTCAATGCAAAATGCCTTTTCAAGCGCCTGGTGTATAGCGTTAATGGTGTGTTGAACCTGAGCTAATTCTACTTGAGTGACAATGACAGCAAATTCGTCTCCGCCAAGTCTAAATAACGTTGCATCATCGGGTAAGTGTTCCGAAACACTCTTACCGACTTCAATTAAGAGTAAGTCACCATAATAATGGCCTAAAGCATCATTGACTTGTTTAAAACGGTTTAAATCAATCAGCAACAGGCTGAATGGCAGTCCAACATCGACATGATGACTTAACGAGTTCATTAAATATTGTCGATTAGGTAGACCTGTTAAGCTATCGTGCAGCGCATTACTGCGCTCATTGATGACTAATTTTTCGACTTTAAGCAAACTCATTAAACTCAGTCGAGTGACCAACACAACAAATCCGCCACCAGAAAACATGATGATGCAAAAAATGACATCTGATATTGCCAAGTCAGATTGTTTACACAGGTAATAAAAAACCCCTGTATAGCCCAGCACGAAAAAGATGATCAATCCTCTAAGCACTCGCCAGCCAGTATTATTGTCCTTAACACAAATTTTGTTTACTGCTCTTAAACTAAAGACCAGCATACAGAGTCCTAAAATAAGCATTGATAAAGCCAATATCTGCAACAATCGCTATTTCCTGTGGTAAGAAGGGAAGGATAATCGATAAAACGAGCGAGCTGTTATTAAAGATTGCTGTAAAATGTAGTTGTGAAGGTGTGTTGTTTGTGTAGATTTATTAAGGACAGTGTATTTAAAATAGCGTTAAAAAGGTGTCTGTTAAGAAAATGGCTAACCCAAGATAGGTTAACCATTTAAATACTAGTGTACTAATGTTGTTTTTGCGTACTCAAAGTAGAAAATGAAATCAATTATTTAACGATGATTCTCATCATATTTAGTCATTGCACGTTGAGGTATCAAACATCTAACCGCGCAATGACATCTTGCCTTATACAGAATCAATATGTATTCATTAGCCGCGGTAACCAAATAATTTTTGCTCCATAATGGCTTTACTGACGGCGTCGGGTACGGCGTTAACCCATTCCCCTTGACCGCGACAAATTTGTTGTAAAATTTCTCGAGAAAAAATATTAAACAAATCAAGATTGCTTGATTCAATACTGGTGATAAAGCCGTTATCAAGCACGTGGCGGAATAAATAACGCAAGTTATTAGGCACACTGACATTGGTTAAGTCATTTAGCTCGCCTTTTTCATCCCGTTCTGGGTAGACAAACAAACGCGTATTATCAGGAAATAACTTACCAAAAGCTTCAAGAATGCCGCCTTCCATGCCACGATAATATTCTTCATCAAAAATTTGTTTAATGTTAACAATGCCCACCACAATGCCAATTTGTAATTGGGTGTACTGACGAAAATAAGCACGTAATGAAAAATAGCGGGTGTAATCAGAAATCATTACGTTATAGCCTAATAAGTTAAGCAATTTAACCCGTTCCATAATGTCCTTCTCGGTCATATTGGCATCTTTACCGTGTAAGTCATTCAGTGATATTTCTGCGATTAACACGGTATTTTTATCGGTTACCCCTTCTAATGTCGAAAAGGCTTTGTAGCCTTGCTCAATCATATCGACATTAAGGTTGGTAATGGGTTTAAATGAACCACGAATGGTTAACACGTTCTTTTTGTACAGCATATCGGCAGGTACCGCGACACTGCCATCGGCTTTGAACATAATAGCGCGAGTTTTCCAGCTGCGAATAAGATGAATATTCTTGGCTTGATTGTCGACATCTTCAAAGTAGGGACCTTGAAAGTCGATACAATCAATTTCAATCCGATTGGCTTTTAGGCTGTCGGTTAACGAATCGATAATCATTTTTGGATCTTCAAAATAATAGTAGCTGGCGTAAATAAGGTTAACCCCTAAAATACCCAGCGCTTGTTGTTGTGCTTCAGCGCTGTCATCAAACATGCGTACATGGACAATAATATTAGACGGCTCAGCACCAGGGTACATTTGAATACGCACCCCGCACCATGCATGGCATTCGTTTTTACGATTAAAGCTCTTGGCTGAGACAGTAGCTGCATAGGTAAAATATCGTGAAGACTTAGAGCGAATGGCTCCAACACGATCGACCACTAAATCAAACTCTTGCTCCATCATCGCTAGCACACGAGCTTTACTGACATAACGGCCATCTTCTTGGACACCATAGATGGCATCTGAAAATTTCATATCGTAGGCCGACATGGTTTTCGCTATCGTACCCGCAGCAGCGCCAGCCACAAAAAAGTTACGTGCGACTTCTTGTCCTGCACCAATTTCAACAATGGTGCCGTACTTTTTTTCGTCTAGATTTAAACGAAGGGCTTTTTCTTTGGTGCCACGCGAACTGACTTGCTTATCCATATTATCTCCACACGATAAAATATTCATATCTTAAGGTTACGGCTAACAATGTTATAGCAAGTTGAAATATGCGCTAGTGCTGAAAGGAAAAATGTGTCGATATAATGATGATTTTACGTTAATTGTTACTTTATTGATGTTTATAGTGGCATTTTTACTCAGGTCGTCGATGCAGATGGCCAGAATCATTATTTTTAGATTAAACAGAAGATAGCCGCCACAGTTTTAACAAAATGTGGTGGCTATGGTGATGTTATCTCGAGTCCAGGCTATCTCTAGTACTGGTTATCTTGGGACATCCATCATGGTTTGCAAAAACACCGCCGAAAAAGGCGCTTTTTGTTGTTTTTTAATCTGTGGACTTAACCCATTTTCAAATAAAACAAATAAATAATCATGACCATTACTGACATTCACTCTGCCAGCTAGGTTTGCAATGCCCAACATACTGCCTGTTTTAGCAAACACATGGTTTTTCAACGGTGATTTATTGAAATAGCGTTTATAGCGTAAAGTGCCACTAACACCAGATTCTGGTAACAACTCGAGTAAAAAGTGGTACTCAGGTTGTTGGTATAAGGTGGTGAGTACACTTAATACGTGTTCAGGCGTGAGTAAGTTATAACGCGACAAACCAGAGCCATCGGCGATGTTTGCATTTGATAAATCGATGCCAATAGAATACAGAATGGTTTTTAATGCTTGGCCACTTCGGGCAAAATCACTGGGTGCTTGATAATAAACCTCACCCAATTTTTTTAATAAACTGTCGGCAATTAAATTATCTGATTTAAGCAACATGGTTTCGAGCAATTTAGGCAAGGCTGCAGATTGGTGGCTGGCGATCACTTGTCTTTGAGCCATAAACTGCGGTTCTGTTTTCATTTTTTGTGCTGTAATGGGTTGCTGATGCACAATGCCTAAAGAAGCCAATTGTTTGGCTACGATCTGTTGCGCGTACAGTTGTGGTTCGGTAATGGCTATTGCCAAAGGCAATGATTTAGCGCCAACATGGCAGCCACTAAGATGATAGCGATTATTATCGAAACGGCTTAACGTTAACTGACACTGTGGTACTGATTCTGTTAGATATGCAGGAAGAACAACCGCATCGGTTAATGTCTTCACTGTGGGCTTAGCAACAGGTCGGTTGATGATTGGGGTGACAAAATAAGCATCATTGGTGATTTCAATGGGCCGATTTCCCATCATGGTGATGTTGGCCACTTTATTGTAGCCGGTTGTTGCTAATCGACCATAGACACAATTTTTATCAATGATGAAAGGCGATATTGGTGCTGCGTAGCAAATCCCTAAATCATCCCATACCCAGCCAGGTGCCTGCAGTTGGCTATCTTGCTCACTGGTTAATACAATATTGCCCGTCAGTTCAGTGATACCTAGCAGACTTAAAGAGGCGAGTAACTGTCGCAAATCTTGATACTTTAAGGTTGGGTCGCCACTAAATTCTATGTAAATGTCGCCAGAATATATGCCATTATCAATTTGGCTTTTATCTAAAGGTTGCTCTGCTAACGTAGTTAAACGGGTTTGATAGGTAAAGTCTTTACCGAGTTGTTTAGTTGCCGCCAATGCGGTTAACAGTTTTTGAACACTGGCAGGTTGCATTAACGATTGGTTGTTGTACTCAAATACTGTTTGTTGAGTCGTCATGTCCCACACTGTGATGCCGAGCTGTGAATGTGTTGGTTTTAGTAACTGGAGCATATTATCAAGATACAATGCTGCAGGTTGCTGGGTAGTACTATCACTATAAACTGTTTGTGGCTGACTGAGTGCTACTTGGTCGGGTGTTTCTGCTGCGATTGCAACATTCACCAGGCTTGTGATAATCAATGCTCCTAGCAGACATAAGGCTTGAGTGAACCGCAAAGAGGGTTGTTCATAAAAGAAACGAGGCTGGGGGAGACAAAAAAGAAAGGAATTCATAAAAGCCTATTGTGAGAGTTCAGTAACGATAGGTTATGTTAGCTGATGATATCCTTAGCTGATATGCATTTGATGTTTTTTGGTTATATTTCCTCATTTATGATAATTAGAATTAATGTTTAACTTATTATCATTGACGCTTTAGTTGACTAGTTAGCAAGCAATCTCGCTTTATTACGCAAATTATCAACAAAAAAGCGTACTAAAACCGCAGCTAAGTAAGAAAAATCTTGCTCATCACCTTGTTAGTCGGTAATTTCTATCAGCTTAACAGAACGCCAAGCTCACTAATCTTCAGAATTAGATGCCTCAGAGCTGCAATAGTTCTATTTTGCAGCATATTGTGGTGTGATATAAGTTGATTAGAGCGGATAGACAGACCACGATAGACCATTCAGCAATGATATTTATTATTGTAAAGGTTATCTCGTTAGCTCTATCGATATTGCGTTAAAAGAAACATCATCAATTGAGGTTGACGTTACTTATTCTGAAGTCACTTATTCCCTCAATTTATCTGTAAGCATGGCATGTATTACTTGCTAAACAGTTGAACAGCGTACTTACAATTACAATATATCGCTGTGATGTTTTTTAAACTTGATCCCATTACTGATTATGGTAATGGTCACCCATTTTAAGGAGGATGCCTTGCTGGATAAGCTAGGTGGTATTGCCCTAAATGCAGATGCTGTGTCTTGGTTGCTTAAGCCAAAAGATTTTAAGCAAGCCTTACTAACTAAAATTGCATCGGCAACATCTTCAATTTACATCGCAGCATTATATGTTGAAGATGATGAAGCTGGCCGTGAGGTATTGCAGGCGTTATTAGACGCAAAGAACCAAAACCCACAATTAGATATCAAAGTGTTAGTGGATTATCATCGTGCACGCCGAGGCCTAATAGGTCAAAAGGGCGACAGTGGTAATTATATTTTATATCGTCAATTAATGGACCAAGCAACGCATCCGTTTGATATTGTCGGTGTGCCGGTGAAGTCTCGCGAATTTATGGGTGTACTGCATCTTAAAGGCTTTATCATCGACGACACTGTTATTTACAGTGGCGCGAGCATTAACAACATTTATTTACAACAGCAAGAAAAATACCGTTTCGATAGATACCATGTTATCGATTGTCCTGAGCTGGCTCGCAGTATGCGTGACATGATAAAGCAGAATATCGTTAGCGATCCTGCCGTAAGTGTATTAAGTCAAGCTGCAGACAATGAAGATAACCCTGAAAAGAACGATGTAAAAAGTTTTAAACATCGTCTATCTCAGGCCCGTTATCAGTATACCTCTACCACTGTGGGTAACCGTGTTACGCCATTGATCGGTTTAGGCAGAAAGAACAACGGATTAAATGACACTATTGTTAAGTTAGTCGATGAATCAACTAAAGAGTTGTTTATTTGTACGCCTTATTTCAACCCGCCAACGATTTTAACTCGTGCATTAGCAAGACATCTGCGTGATGGCAAAAAAATAGATATTGTCGTTGGTGACAAAACGGCGAATGACTTCTACATTCCGCCGGATCAAGATTTTTCAACGATTGGTGCGTTGCCGTACATGTACGAGCAATCACTGCGTAAATTTGCCAAAAACCAGCAATGGGCTATTGAGAACGGACAACTGAATATTCATTTATGGAAAGATGGTATTAACAGTTTTCATTTGAAGGGCATCAGTGCCGATAATCGAAAGCATCTGATAACGGGTTCGAACCTAAACCCACGAGCGTGGGCATTGGATTTAGAAAATGGCTTATTATTGCATGATGAGTCAGGATCTTGGAAAGAGTCGTTTATTCAAGAGCAGCAATATATCTTGCTACACACTGAGCGGTTATTTCATTATAGCCAAATTGATACTTTGCAGAAATACCCTAAACCGGTGAAGAAAATAATGAATCGAATTCGCCGTTTAAAAGCAGACTTTTTATTACGCCGTATTCTATAATTTCCTCATAATGCGTTTATCAGTTCATCACCAGCATTGGTGATGAATTTTTTTCATCTTAGAGTTGCAGAATGTCAGAATTACCGACTAAACCCACTAAAGCGCCAATTCATGCGGTTCACCGTTTGCATGAGTATCGGAAATCCTTGTCGACAAAGCCCTTCGGCGCGCGAGGAAAGAAACTTATTAGATGTAATTTGTGCCTCTTGGGTGAATTATTTTGCACCTGTAAACATCGTCAATACTTGAATACCAACACCAGCTTTATGTTGATTATGTATAACGATGAAGTATTAAAACCAACCAATAGTGGTAGGCTGATTGCCGACTTAATTCCTGATACCCATGCGTTTTTGTGGACTCGAACCGAGACCGATACTGCAATGTTGGCCTTATTGTCTAATCCAACTTATCAACCATTTTTAGTTTTCCCACAACAATATATTGAGAACGATCAAGTCGTCGTTGAGCAAATAACGGTCACTTCGTTGACGACTGAGCAGGGCATAACCAAAATACCTTTGTTAGTTATGCTTGATGGCAGTTGGCGTGAAGCCATTAAAATGTATCGTAAAAGCCCGTATTTACAACAAATGCCAGTGCTTTCATTTGCACCTGAAACCTTAGCAACCTACGCTCTGCGTAAAGGCAGCCATGATTTTCAACTGGGCACAGCAGAAGTCGCGGCAATGGCATTAACCGCAGCTCAAGAGCCTCAAAATGGGTTAGCATTATCGACTTGGTTTGATTTATTCGTAGAATCTTCCTTGCTTGGGCGTAACCGTCGGGCAAAAGAAACCTTAACGCCAATTTCTGAGTTTATTGATGCTTTTAAACATGCATTACAGGCTAGTCATGAGGGCGGTAAAAAATAGCTTAATCGGCGCCAAACGGTTGCATATTGTGTTAAATTACGTGATGCTAACTGAACGTTAATGGTGTTAGTTATCGCTATTAGGTTATCAATTTTACCTAAGCAACATTCTAATCTGCAGGATTTTATTAAGGATCGTTTCGTACACATTATGGAAGAGTTGATAAACAGTGCTAGAGAGATAAATACTAAAAAATTAGTTGTTTTGTGTCGTCTTGAACCCGGTTGTTTGGGACCCGATGGTGCTGAGCATATCAACACTTTTTGCCAGGTGGCCGAGCGAGCATTAGTAAACTTAAATGCTGATGTGTGTCATTGGTTTCTTGCGCCTCGCTTAGACAAAAGCTTAATAGAAATTCAATACAGCCTTGCAGGTAAGGTGTTGTCTCGTGATAAAGCGGTTAAGTTTATTAGCTCGTTTGATCAAGACCTTGATGACATAGAAGAGCGTTTTGAAGATAAATTGACCCAATTAATTAATCAATATATTGCCCGTAAACGGTAAATGTAGCTCATGTGTTGTAGATTCCTTTCATAGCACTTTAGCCTGTACTTTAACTCTCCCCATAGTGCTAAGGCTTACCGTTTTATCAATTATCGTATAATCCTATGTTGTTTGGGGTTAATAACAGGATTTTATATGACTCCCTCAGCATATAGTGACGCAGCAACTTCTGACGTCGCTCCAACATTTTTCGATCAACAGACGCTACACCAATTGTTGCAGCAACAATTTGGTTTTACTGAGTTCAGAGAAGGCCAACAAGCCGTTATTGAAACCATTTTGGCCGGTCATTCTGCGTTAGCTATATTTCCTACCGGTTCAGGTAAGTCCTTGTGTTATCAGTTTTGTGCCCAACAGTTACCCAACCTAACCTTAGTTATTTCGCCTTTGCTGGCTTTAATGAAAGATCAGCTGGCATTTTTAGCCAGTAAAGGCATCGCCGCCGCTAGTATTGATTCAAGTTTAACTTATGAACAAACGCAACAAGTGATGCGCGATGTACGAGATCAACGTACACGAATTTTGATGGTGTCAGTTGAGCGTTTTAAAAATGAGCGTTTTAGGCAATTTCTTAAGTCAGTCCCTATTTCGTTGCTGGTGGTTGATGAAGCGCATTGTATTTCAGAATGGGGACACAATTTCAGGCCTGATTACTTAAAAATCCCTCAATATTGCCAAGAATTTTCAATCCCTCAAAGTTTGTTATTAACAGCGACGGCAACTGAGCAAGTAAAATTGGATATGGCTAAACGTTTTGGTTTGATACCAGAGCAGGTGGTGCAAACCGGTTTTTATCGGCCAAATTTAGATTTGTCTGTTGTCGCGGTTAATCAGCAACAAAAGCTCACTCAGCTCGCGTATACCGTTAAAAACTATCAAGGTGCTGGCATAGTGTATGTAACCCTACAGAAGACCGCTGAGGACGTTACTGCGCACTTAATCAGTCAAGGGATCAATGCTGCTGCGTACCATGCAGGTATGGATCAAACTGTTCGACAACATATTCAACAACAATTTATGCAGAACCACATTCAAGTGATAGTGGCGACTATTGCTTTTGGTATGGGCATTGATAAATCAGATATTCGATTTGTTATCCATTTTGATTTACCTAAGTCGATTGAAAATTACAGCCAAGAAATCGGTCGAGCAGGGCGTGATGGTTTGCTAGCCCATTGTGTGACGTTAGCAAATTTAGATGGATTAAATACTGTTGAAAATTTTGTTTACGGTGATACACCTGAAGCAGATAATATAGGTCAATTATTAGGCATTATTGCAGCTGAAACCGAAAGTGGTCGCTGGGAAGTACAAGAAACGCCATTGTCCACAGCATGTAATATTCGTTCATTGCCGTTGAAAACATTATTTGTGCAGTTAGAGCTTTTAGGCGTGATCCGCCCAAGCTATGCTTATTTTGCTGAATTTAAATATCGGTTTGTGGAAGACCAGCAAGCCATCCTCAGTCGGTTTAACGATCAGCGCCAGCAATTCTTGAGTCAGGTATTTGCCCATACGCAGTTTAAAAAGGTGTGGGGACAACTGGATTTTGACAGTTTATATCAAC
Organism: Shewanella sp. SR44-4; assembly: GCF_014163715.1. Lineage (NCBI taxonomy): Bacteria > Pseudomonadati > Pseudomonadota > Gammaproteobacteria > Alteromonadales > Shewanellaceae > Shewanella > Shewanella sp. SR44-4. The sequence goes on from NZ_JACJDU010000039.1 coordinate 13,131, forward strand.
AACATGGTTGTGAACGACAACGAGTTGTTGCGGCATTAGACTATTTAGCTGAACAGAATTTGATAATTCTTGAGACAAAAAAAATCACTCAAGTGTATGATGTACAACAGCAGGCATTAGCGACACCGCAGCAATTACAACAATTGACCCAGCAACTCAGTCAATATTTTAGTGAGAATGAACATAAAGAGATTGTGCGGATTGGTAAGCTAGTCGATTTTTTTGAACTTGATCGTTGTTTAAGTGCAAATTTAGCTCACTATTTTGATGACCACTCGGTGCCACAAGTATGTGGTCACTGCAGCGTTTGTCGTGGGCAAATTGCCGTCTTATCCAAACAGGCTGTGGCTCCGTTACCAGACTCGGCCACAGTGACAACATTGCTTGAACCGTTAATTTTAGTGGCTCGAGCAAAATCGTTACCCACTCCAACCATTGCCACGCAGGCTAAATTTCTTGCTGGTATGATAATGCCAATGTTTAGTCGTTTGAAAGTTAAACAACTAGATGGCTTTGGACGTTTTAGTGCTTATCGATATCAAGATATTCTGGATACTGTTAAGAAGGTAAATTCATGAAACCGGTTCCTAAAATACTGTTAGAGCGACACGGTGAGTTAATACAAAGTGAAGGCGTGACGGTGGTGTCCCATATTCAACGGCAAGTTGGAGAATGGGTGGTTCAAACGTTAATGATTAAAGATTGCGATGTGCCATTTAAATACAAGCGACCTCAGCGTTTCAAGAGTTTGTTAGATCATAAAGTCAATTTAATTTACTACCCGGCAAAAGAAGTCGTGGGTGGATTTGAAATTGAAATAATGCAAGTGGTAAGGGTTCGCCGTTACTAAATCTAATCGATTAAGCTCAGCACACGATTGTCTCGGTGTGCTGAGTATTAAGAGTGGATCATTTGAGCTTTTCTCAATGTGATTCAACAATTGATGTGCCATTTTCATATCACGTTTCCAAGCATGGCAATATCGTCGCTTAGCCATTGTACAAGTGTAGTATCATCTCCCGCATCAATCTGCTCGACTAATGTCATTGCGCTTGCCACAGCACCCACATTGGCCGTTAGGCAGGGTTCAACTAACCCAAATCAAATACCCATAAATCGTCAACAGATTAACAAGGTAGCCCGAGAATAAAGATAAACTCTTTGCGTCTAATCATTATTGGCCACTATACACAAACTCGCTCGCAGTTTTCCACACTCTATATCGTAAGTCGGTGCCTTCTGGTAAATAAAACACTTTAGGTTGACGGCTGTCATAGCGTAATGTCAGTGCTTCATTAAGCACGATAAACTCAGCTGATTTAGCGTTAGTGCACATCATTTTGGTTGTCGGACCTTGCATCACTTTTTCGACTAGGTAATAGACATATCCCCAACCGGCTAATGATACTTTGTCAATGTCACCGATGAGCTTGGTCTTATTGCAATCGACGATTTGATTTTGACCAATTTGCACTTCAAACATGTAATCTTGCTCATTTTTCAGTTCAGGCAAGGTCAGTACATGTTGTACCATGCCCTCAGTGGGGGCTGGATACATTTTACTGGCTCGTTGCGGCTGATATTGACTGACATCCATAACCGTAGTGTTAATTTTCAGGGTGTTCAGATAATGATTGTCAACGGGACTGGTAGCTCGCGATCCAAACGAGATGACACCGGCACAGATGACCGTAACCGTCATCACGAATTTTATGGTATCAGTAACACTGATTCGTTTCATATTCTGTCCTTTTAAAATACATGTAATACCATCTCGCATAAAACGGCATTCTATTGTTCGTATGCACACACAAACGCTAAGGTATAGTGTGTACTTCTCACAATTAATCCCAGAAAAATAGGCCAAATCGTCTTTTACTTACCAATTGCCTTGTGCATATAATTCATAGCAGGTTTGGCATCAAACAATCCAGCTTAACCTTATTTACTCGCTCTTTCGTCAGAGTTGTATGAGTTAGTTAGTGTAAACGCTGCTTGGCATGAAAAGGGTTAAAATGATTATTTTTTATTTATGCTTGTTTATTGGACAACATCAATAATTGAGTTTAGTTCATAAGTATGACATAACATACTGATAACCTTTGACACATTGTATTTATTAATAAGGTATCGCCTTCGATGCATAATACCCAAAATCTTGAACAAACCTCGCATATACTGCATTTAGCGTTACCTAAAATGGCAGACTTAGCTATTCCTGTCACGCCAGAAAACTATGCTATTTGGTTTGATTATTTTGCTGAGAGCAACCTTAATCTAAAACGCGCAATTGACGGTTTAATTGCTAATGGTGTTCAATTTACTCCCGAAGTTAATTTAGGTTTATACAATCGATTTATTGAAGAACAATCACCAGAAATTATTGAAAACGTCCAAATCGAAACTCAAATTCTGATTAACAGCTTACTTAATAAGATTGAGCAGTTAAATGTTGGCACGGAATCTTTTTCATCTAACCTCAATCAATTTGGCGAAAAGCTGCAAACAAATCCTAATGCTGATGAGCTCAATTTTATCGTTGGTTCCATTGTCGCCGAAGTTGATCAAGTCATTGCTAATAATCGCCAAATGTCTGCGAGCCTCGAGTCATTATCTGAAGAAGTTGCTAACCTTAAAGACGAAATGGAAAATTTGAGTAAAGTGGCTATGACGGATGAACTTACATCGTTAAAGAACCGCCGCTCTTATGAGTTGTTTGCTGCAGAGCAGGTCACCAAGTTTGTCGACACTCAAACGGTATGCAGTTTGTTGATGATTGATATTGATAATTTTAAGATGTTTAATGATACTTTTGGCCACTTAATTGGCGATAAAGTGTTGGCTTATGTGGCTTTAGCCATGAAAAATACCGTTAAAGGTGATGATTTGGTTGCTCGCTATGGTGGTGAAGAGTTTGTGGTAATGTTACCCAATGCCAAGCTTATTGATGCCGTTAACGTGGCGGAAAAAATACGTGAAAGAATTACATTAAAACAGCTTTCTATCGGTAAAGAAAAGAAACAAAACCTGGGGCATATTACCGTTTCTATTGGAGTGGCCACTATTCAAACGGGTGATGATGTAGATACCTTATTATCGCGGGCTGACGAACAACTTTATATTGCAAAAGCTGCCGGCAAAAACTGCGTCAAATTTGGTTAACATTAATCGGTGGTTTTACGGTGCGATGCTCTTTTAATTAGCTTGTTTGCAGTAACCAATATTTGTGGTAACAAATGTTTGCAGTAACAAATGTTTGCAGTAACAAATGTTTGCGGTAACCAATGTTTGATTTAAAAACGTTAAGCCCACAACGAATCAACTTTTTAGCGGTTGATCCATGTGGGCTTATGTTTATCTGCTGTTGATTACATTTAACACAACCAAAATGTTATTGCGCTTTAGGTTGTAAATCCATGTGCATCTTTATTAAATGTTCTTCCATATCAAATGATACCGTAAACCCAAGTGACTTGGCGAGGTTGGCCATACTGCGGTTTTCAAACATGGTAAAGCCCGTTAAATAAAGTGTATTGTTGGTTTTATAGTAAGCAATCAGTTTTTCCAGTAGTAACTTGCCTAAGCCAATCCCTTGATAATTACTGCGAACCGCCATAGCAAACTCGGCTTCGGTATTATCTGGGTCGATAGACGCTCTTACAGCCCCTAATGTTAGCTCTTCACCATCCTCTGTCATTGTCGTCGCAATAAATGCCATCTCACGCGAATAATCAATTTGCGTTAATACTGCCATTTCTTCATGGGTCATGCGTGATCGCACTCCAAAATAGCGCTTGTATCTGTCTTCATCACTTAACGAATTATCAAAATCTAAGTGTTTAGGCTCATCTTCTGGCAAAATAGGCCGTAACATTATCTCAAGACCATTTTTTAACGTGGTAGTTTGTTCTAATTCTTTTGGATAGGGCAAAATCGCTAAACGGTTAATGTTGTCTTGCGGGGTGGCATGAAGCCGCATATTGACATCTAACAAGGTGATTTTCTCACCCGCGGCCAAAACAGGATTAATGTCTACTTCGGCAATTTCAGGACAATCAATAATTAAGTGAGATATTTGAGTCAGCATCACGCATAAAGCATTCATGTCTAGGCCGAGTGGCAAATGACGGTCTCGCAGCTTATGGGTTTTAAGTGCTTGAATCACCATATAACGAGCCAGTGCCATGTTTAACGGTGGCAGTGCAACCGCAGCGTCGCGTGTTGGGTCCCATTCTGATCCACCTTCACCTAAACAGATTGCCGGACCAAATACTGGGTCATTAATTACCGACACCCTAATTTCTTGTGCACCTGCGGTTAATGCCATTTTTTGAATAATTAATCCGTCAATTTTGGCTGAAGGATTAGTTTGATGCACCCGGTCAATAATAGAGTGGGCGGCATGACTGACATCTTCATCAGAGGCTAAATTTAGCACTACACCGTGCACATCAGATTTATACAGTAAGTCTGGTGATTGCACTTTTAACGCCACAGGATAACCGACCTGGTTGGCGACATTAACCGCTTCATCAACATCTTTTACAAATCGCGTTTCAATGGTGTTGAGTCCGTAAGCACGTAAAATATCGACGGCTTGATGGGTTTCAACCACTGTTTGACCATTATCCAAAGCGCGTTGTAATAATAGTCGTGCCGCTTTGCTGTCAGTCGGAATATTATCAGGTATCGACTGCGGTACTTCTTGGAGTAGCTTTTGGTTACGACGGTATTCGACCATGTGCATAAATGCTCTTACGGCACCTTCAGGGGTTCGATAGGTCGGAATGCCAGCTTTGGTAAACCGTTTACGGGCCAAATAAGCTGAGTCTTCACCGCTCCAATTGGTGAGCATATTGATTCTATTGCGGTTAGGGTGTTGATTGATGGTGTCGATAATACTGTTAGCAATATCAACACTTTCACCTAATACAGATGGTGAATGTAGCACCAAGATAGTGTCAGTATCGTTACTGCTCATAAGTACTTTTAATGTATCTGCATAGCGTTGGCTGTCTGAATCACCAATCATGTCGATAGGATTTTGTTGTGACCAAGTATTGGGTAAAATAGCATTCAGTTCTGCGACGGTTTTTTCTGACAATTGTGCCAGTTTGCCACCTTTAATAATCAACTCATCCGCGGCCAATACAGCAGGGCCGCCGCCATTACTCATAATGACTAATCGTTCACCTTTTAATGGGGTCGAATGAGCAAGGCTTTCTACCGCAGCAAATAATTCAATTAAATCATTTACTCTTAACATACCGGCACGTCTAAAAGCGGCTTCATAAACGGCATCGTTGCCACCAATACCACCAGTATGGAGCATTGCGGCTTGCACACCTTCACGGCTGCGACCTGATTTAATCACAAAGATGGGTTTATTGCGTGAGGCAGCGCGAGCGGCAGATAAAAAGTGACGTTTTTCGTTAATGGAATCGATATACAGCATGATAGCGCTGGTTTTACTGTCGCGGCCTAAATAATCGAGTAATTCATCAAAGTCGATATCGGTGGCATCACCGAGTGAAATAAACGACGAAAAGCCAATACCTTTGTTGTTGGCCCAATCGAGTACCGTGGTGCAAATGGCTGCTGATTGCGACACAAATGCAATTTTGCCTACGTTGGCTCCTGCGTGCGCTAAACTGGCATTGAGTCCAATAGGCGGTAAAATCATTCCCAAACTATTGGGGCCTAATAAGCGCATGCCGTATCGTTTGGCATATTGTTTGGTGAGTTCAAGTAAATTATTACCTTGCTCGTCAGTTTGCGATGCCATGCCAGAGGCCATAATAATCGCAACTTTACAGCCAAATTGAGCCAAACGTTCAACAATACTGGGCACTCTTAAGGCGTTGGTGCAAATAATGGCTAAATCAGGTTTGATCGGTAATGCTTCAATATTGGGGTACGCCAATACACCCATTACTGCGGTATATTTGGGTGTGACAGGCATTATTGGCCCAGAAAAACCGCCTGATAACAGGTTTTTCATGATTGCTTTACCTGCACGCTTATTGCCGTTAGATGCGCCAATGACTGCCACCGAAGTGGGTTTAAAGAGTGCATTAATGCTGCGTTGACTCATAAAATGTGACCTTAGCTGGCTGGCAATAAACACGGTTGTTAACACTAGATTAGCATAATATTTTATCGAATAACGATAAAGAGATTATTTTAACAGACGGGCCATTTTGTGAATAAAACCAATTACTCACTTAATCATTGGTAATCAATTATCTCATCAAAAAAAACCATCGATAGACTCGATTTCAGAGCATTGTCTCGGCCATAAAAATGCAATAAAAAAGGGCCATTTAGGCCCTTAGTCATTGTCGGTTTCATTGTCGTTATTATTGCTGCTTTAATATTGCTGCTTTAATGTTGTTCGGTTACAGATATCGTAGACGAAGGAGCTGGGACGTAAATATTGATGACCTTGCGGATCAATGCTTTACCGTCTTCAATAGCAATATACAAACATGGAATGAGACATAAAGTTACCACAGTCGCAAACAACACCCCAAACGCTAATGAAACAGCCATTGGGATTACCATTTGAGCTTGCATACTGGTCTCAGCCATAATTGGCACTAGACCAATGAATGTTGTCAATGAGGTAAGCATGATAGCTCTAAAGCGTCGGCAACCTGCATTGAGCACGGCTTGTTTCATCGGCACACCCGCTTTGCGGGAGTTATTGACATAATCCACCATCACTAGTGAGTCATTCACCACAACACCAGCAGCGGCAATAATACCAAACATCGATAGCACACTTAAATCGATGCCTAAAATGATGTGTCCCATTACGGAACCGATAACCCCAAACGGAATCACCGACATAATCATAATAGGTTGAATATATGAGCGCAGTGGAATAGCCAACAAACTATAAATCAGCAATAGCGATAAAATAAAGTCACGCATTTGTGTATCTGCGCTGTCTAATTGCTCTTGAATACTGCCAGATACTTCACTGTGGACGCGTGGATACTTAATCAGCAACTCTGGCATAAAGTTATCACGGATATCTTTAGCCAATTTAAACGGTTCAGTTTGATCTGCATCTACATTGGCCCACACGTTAATGGTTCGGTTACCATTTTCGCGGCGGATACTGTTTACGCCTTGCACGACCTTGATTTCCGCAACTTCAGATAAGGGTAACTCTGCACCTTGTGGGGTGTTAATCATCACATCTTGTACCAATGCAATTGAGTTACGCTGCTCTTCAGGGTAGCGCAGCATCACTTTGATTTCTTCGCCATTACGAATGATACGTTGTGCTTCAAGACCGTAAAAACTATTACCCACCTGTGAGGCGATATTGGCTAAGGTTAAGCCCAATGCATTGGCCAATGGCTTTAATTGGAACTGCACTTCTTTAGCACTTGACTGGCGGCTGTCGTTTACGTCGCTGACGCCTTTAAGTGAATTTAGCTTGGCTTTTAGAGCTAATGACGCTGCAACCAACTGACTTTCATCTTTACCTTCAAGCCTAAAGCTAATGTCACCGTCTTCACGACCGCCACCCATTAAACTGTCTTGAACGCTAAACGATTTAACCCCAGGAATTTGTGGCATTGCTTTGCGCCATAAGTCTGCTAAAGCAAAGGTATCCATTGGTCTGAGTGATGGATCGACCAATTTAGTCATCACTTCAGCCGTTGTTTGCCCTTTAAGATCGACCTGCATGTCAGAAATCATTTTCTGGCCATATTGCTGCTCAATCTTTTTATCAACATCATATAATGTCTGCTCTATGGCCAGTGCGGCCGCGAGCGTCGATTTTTCTGATGCATCAACGTTCATTTCAACGGTGACTCGAGGAAAGTCGTGTGGAATTTTTGGTTGACCGATAAAACGAACCAAACCGCCCATATAGAGCCCAACACATACTAAGATCAAGCTAATAAACAACATGATGACTGCGTAACGATACTCAACCGCTAATTCAAGGGAAGGGCGATAGATAGACTTAATAAATTTCGTTAAACCGCGATCAATTTTACCTTGAACAAAATTAACCCCATTACGTAACCAATCTAATGGGTTTTTTGAACCAGGTTTAACAATGGTTGGTTTTTTCATGTGCGCCAAATGCGCAGGCAAAATCAACTTTGATTCTATTAATGAAAACAATAAACATAAAATAACGATAAAACCGATTGCTTGCCCAAATGCTGATGATGGGCCATCGTCCATGGTTATCGGTAGGAAAGCGGCAATCGTGGTCAGTACCCCGAATGTAGCTGGCATAGCGACTTTTTTAACGCCACGGATAACGCTGTCAATACTTTGGCCGTGTTCTTCTGATTCACTGTGGGCACTTTCGCCCATTACAATGGCATCGTCGACCACGATCCCCAGCACTAAGATAAAGGCGAACAAGCTGATAACGTTAATGGTCACATCAATAAATGCCATTGGCATAAACAATAGGGTACCGAGGAAACATACAGGCAGTCCCATCATCACCCAAAAAGCCAATCGAACTCGCAAGAACAAAGCCAGCATGATAAACACTAATATCGCACCACTTTTCATGCTGTCGAGCATCAGTTGTAACCGGCCATCCAAGTAGTAAGTCATGTCTACCCAAGGTTCAAGTTTGACTCCTTGTGGTAATATTTTTTGCTGTTTATCGACAAAGCTATTAATGGTATCTGCCACATCAGTAATACTTTGATTTTTACCCGCGCCAATGAAAAAGGTAACTGAATTTTTACCATTAAATTTAGAGTATTGAATACCTTCTTCAAAGCCATCATTTACGGTGGCAATATCACCTAATAAGATTTTGGTACCATCATCTAGTGTCAATAAAGGCAGTTGTTCAAACTCGTAACCCACATAGGCTTGATTCTGAACGCGTAAATTGATGTAACCATTTTCTGCTTTGATTTGGCCTGCAGACATATTGCGTGAATAGCCGCGAACAGCCTCAGCCACATCATTAAACGTTATCCCAAACTCACGTAAACGGTCTTTACTGACTTCAATACCAATTTCATAACTTAAGCCGCTATAATATTCGCTAATGTTGACCCCAGGCAATTGCATGATTTCATCATTAATGCGCTCGCCTAAATCTTTGAGTTGCTTTTGGTTTAAGTCACCATAAAGGCTTAAATACATTACTTCTTGGCGAAACTTAATCCGTTCAACTTTTGGGGGCTCCATGCCGCCTGGAAAGGTTGAGATGGAGTCAATTTCAGACTTAACCTCTTCAAGTACGACTTGTGGATCATATGAGTCTTCAACCTGAAAATATCCCTGCGCTATATTACGATTCGAATAGGTAATAACCCTTTTTAAGCCTTGAACGCTTTCTAAGGCTTGTTCAATCTTAATGGTAATGCCTTCTTCCACTTCTTGTGGTGCAGTACCTGGATACACGGCGCTAAATTGAATCCAGTTAACTTCAACGGCAGGGAAGAACTGTTTACGGATTGTATTAGCGGTCAACAGACCACCGAGTATGATAATGATCATCAACAAGTTTGCCGCAACGCTATTGCGGGCAAACCAGGCGATAATTCCTTTGTTAGTATCGTCCATGATGTTTATTTACCTTCCATCGCAAGTTCAGTTTGTTCTGTTTCTACTGACTCATCTTGTAAGATTTTATCTTCAGGCAGAGCAAGTTGCATACCTTCTAACGGATAATCAAGCGCTGATGTTATTACTTGCATTCCTGATTCAAGACCTTCGGAAATCACGACATTCGCGCCTTCTTGGCGAATAATGTTAACAGGTTTATAGCGTAAGGTTTTGTCGCTATCCATCACAGCAACTAAACCATTTACAATCAAATGACGCGGAATAATGGCCACATTACCGGCATTACTGCCTTCAACATAGGCGGTAACATAGGTGCCAAATCGTAATTCATTTTTATCGCTATTGAGTCCGTATGGATCGTCTATTTCGGCAACCAGGTATGTCATCCGGCTTTTGCTGTCTACCACGCCTTCACTGCGAACAATTTTTCCTATCCACTCTTGTTTGCTTCCGGCAAAGTTTCCCGCTAATCGTACTTCAGCATGAGTGCCTTTTTTATCCAAATACTGCATTTCTTTATCGGCTAGCGGTAAGCGAATTTCTGCTGTATCAGTATTGTAAACATGACCAATTTTGCTGCCAGTGGTGACGTATGCGCCTAAACCGATTTCACGGCTGGATATAAGTGCATCATACGGCGCGCGGATAACAGTCCGCTCTAAATCGCGCTGTGCACGTAATAAACCCGCTTCAGCACTTTTTAGCTTGGCTAATTCTTGTGCTAATTGCGGCTTGCGCAAACTAAGATCAGTTGGCTTACTGCTGGTTATTTCGGCCCATTCACGTAAGGCAACTTCGGCATTGGCTCGTTCTTGTACCATGTTGGCTTTAGACGAGGCGATGTTTGCTTGAGCATCTAATAATCCAGCTTCATAGTCACTGGGATCAATTTTAGCTAAAACATCACCTTTTTTAACAAAGCCACCTTTGACGAATTTATCGGCTAAATAAATAATTTCACCACTGACTTGTGCGACGAGTTCGGTGTCGTATTTTGCCGCGACAACACCGTATGAACTGACAGAAAAAGTCATCGGTTTATATTCAAGTGCTTGAACAGACACTAAAGGGGTGGTATCAACTTCAGGCTTTTCTTCAGGCGGTTTTTTTAGTGCAGCAATGCCAACTAAACCGGCTATTCCAATACCTAATACTATGATGGGTAATATTATTTGTTTTTTAGTAGCCACAATGCTTCCTTTTTATAATCCGATATTTTTGCAGTAAGTTCATTTCATACCACCAATAGTCTTTTTTCTACTGTATATGTTAATCGATATGTTTAGTGTTTGTTGTTTCATTGTGTAAACTTGTGTGTCAACTACTTGCATGTGATCTCATGACATAAAACCTTTAGGGAACAGATATTGTGCAGATTGAAAACACCTCTAGATTACAACTGTCATTAATGACTCTTAATGACAGCGCACTATTATTTGAACTAGACCAAGATGAACGAGTCATGCACTTTCTTAATGGCGGCAATAAAACCACTCAGCATCAGATAGATACGATCATGTTACCTAGATTGGCTCAATATTTAAATCCGCCAAAAGGTTGGGGATTATGGAAAGTCCATGCGCTCGATTGTTACGCCAATGACCAACACGGGTTAAGCGGCGAGTATTTAGGCTGGGTATTAGTCAGACCGATGCACTTTTTTACCCAAGCACAACCGCATAACTTAGAGTTAGGTTGGCGGTTTAAGCATATTTGTTGGGGTAAAGGCTATGCTACAGAAGCTGCCAAAGCGGTCATGGATGCTGTCAGTGAGCCTGATGACGTGACTCATGTGAGTGCGATAGCAGTAGAGGAAAATATTGCCTCAATTGCGATTATGAAAAAACTCGGTATGACGTTTCAACATAAAAGTATTCACCGCGATCCTTTAGGAGATACTGAAGCCGTGTTTTATCAAAAAGCGGTGTAATGTTTTTTAAGGCAATAAAAAAAGCAGCCTGAGCTGCTCTTTTGTTGTATTACATACTGTCGATTACTTTTTAGCGTCTAAATAACGCTCAGCATCAAGTGCAGCCATACAACCCGTACCGGCAGAAGTGATGGCTTGACGGTAATGTTGATCCATCACGTCGCCACAAGCATATACGCCTTCAATGCTAGTTTGAGTCGCATTGCCTTGTAAACCACTGTTTACTTGTAAGTAACCGTGATTCATTTCTAATTGACCAGCAAAAATACCAGTATTAGGGCTGTGACCAATCGCAATAAACACACCAGCGACTTCTAAATCGGTCACTGGACCATCTTTAGTGCTTTTCTTCTTAAGCCCGGTTACACCCATCTCGTTACCCGTCACTTCTTCAAGTGTTTGGTCTAGGTGTAAAATGATATTACCGTTCGCAACTTTATCCATTAAGCGATTGATCAGAATTTTTTCTGAACGGAAGCTGTCACGACGGTGAATTAAGTGAACTTCAGAAGCTATATTACTTAAGTAAAGTGCTTCTTCAACTGCAGTGTTACCACCACCAACCACCGCAACTTTTTGGTTACGATAGAAGAAACCATCACATGTTGCGCAGGCAGAAACACCACGGCCCATGAATGCTTCTTCAGACGGGAGGCCTAAATATTTAGCCGATGCGCCAGTAGCAATAATGAGTGCATCACACGTAAACTCGCCGTTGTCACCTTTTAAGCGAAAAGGTCGCTCAGTTAGTGTCACTTCGTTGATGTGATCAAAAATAATTTCAGTATCAAACTTCTCAGCGTGCTTTTGCATGCGTTCCATTAATGCTGGACCAGTTAAGTCTTCAGCATCGCCTGGCCAGTTTTCTACTTCAGTCGTAGTGGTTAATTGACCACCTTGCTGCATGCCTGTGATCATCACAGGATTTAAATTTGCACGCGCAGCATAAACAGCAGCGGTATAGCCAGCAGGGCCAGAACCTAAAATTAGTAGGTTAACGTGACGAGCTTCACTCATGATTTTGTTCTCCGATAACATGCCTTAAGCAATTTGCATGGGATTGTATGGAATTTACCGCTGCGGGTAAAGTGAAGTTGAGTGCAGGAAATCGATTGGGGTTATCTATTGTGTAAATATTCCGTTTCAGGTGAGTGACGTTACCTGAAACAAATCAAAACTAGTTAGCGCTTGTTGATTTTTTAATAGAATAGTTAATCATTATGACCTGCACAGATAAAAGTAACCTCAACGTTAAAATATATCAAATGAGTAATGAAGGATATAAATGATAGTAAGAGGCCTTTTATCGTGAACAAATTATAACAGGTGTGCAAAAAAACAATTGTTTATAAAATGGCGATTAAAATATTGCTGTTCTGATAGCACACCTTGGAACGGAGAAATATCATTTATTCCAATGAAACGGCATCGCTCATAGCTAAAACCTTATATTAGGTTAACAATTATACATCATTTTTTTTTAATGATGATATATTCATTGCTCATTGACTGAAGCTCAAATGATTCATAGCAGCTTCAATAGGATTGATTTTTTTAAAGGATTAAACGATGCCAAATAATATAGAGCTATGCTATAGCAAAAGTAATACCTACCCAGTTAACCCAAATAACGAACAAGTCTTTGCTACGTTTCAACAAGACAATCCACATATTAATGGTGCTTTTGTTTCTGCTGGCACCCCTTTCATTATGCGTAATGGCAACACTAATGGCACTAATTGGCGCCAAGAAAGACCTGAATTAGTCTGCACGCTTAATCAAATACAATCTTTACCACAACAAGCAAAACGAAATATCGCTTTGATGGATGATATGTTTGGAGGCGAAAACCTACAAGCACTCGCTGATTTTTATCAAGCAGAGTTAGCACCCATGCTGCGCAATGAAAGCATAGGAGCCATAGGCGCAGCATCAACTGCCTTAGATACAAGATTAAGTAACTTTGCTAAAGCCGCTAATAAACTTCAAGATGCATTAGAGAAAGTAAGAATTGGCGCACAAGCAAAATATCCTAAAGCCCAAATGATGATGTTAGAACAAAACGCAAGGGAACTAGGGAAAGACTTTAATCAAAAGTTCCAAGCAGAAATCAATAAATACATTGGTCGGGTCAAAAGCAAAAGAGGTACTGTTTACAGTAATGCTGATCGAGGTATCAATAAAGCAAAAAGCGGTAGGTCCATAAAACCGATTCAATTTACCTCTACAGTCGATTTTCAAAATTTACGTGCTTTTGAAATGGGAGCTAATGTTCTCGGTAAAGGGTTAATTGTGCTTGATGCTGGGATTCGTGCGGGCAATGTACATGTTGATTATTTAGCTGGAGCTAATTGGCAAAAGCGTGCCGCGGTTGAAACTGCCGGTTTTGGTATAGGTACAGCTGCTGGTTTATGGGGGGGAGGTCAAGTCGTAGCAGCCGGCCTAGGTGTTGCTATGCTAGCTACGCCTGTTGGATGGGTCATTATTATCGGTACTGCCATTACGGTTGGAGTTGTAGCGGCTAAAGGTGGAGATATTGCTGGGAAATGGGCTGCCAATAAAGCCTATAATATCGGAGATTGGCTTAATAGCCTGTAAAGGAGGTATTCATGTCAGAACTATCAACTGAAGACTGGATGGGTATATTTTTTTTTATTACCTTCTGTATGTGGAGTATTGCTGTACTTTTGTTTGGCCGAATTACCGTTAAGCATATTGAGCGCGAAATGGCAAAAGAGGACATATTGCCGGCAGAATGGGATAAAGGCATAGGTATGAGATACCCCGCTTATGCGAGTATTATCATGCGCCCTAACGCTAAAAGGCATGCTTCTATTGTTGACATAGAAGCTACCAAGCGCTTTAGTCGAAAAGTCGACTGGTATTTGGCTGTATTTGTACAGATCTCTAGTGTTGTGTTTTTTACTCTTATGTTCACTGTTGCTTATCTATACGGCCCTGATAACTAGCAAAATTGGTTGCCTTAATATTTAGATACGACGATAACAATCGGTATTGTGGTGACTAAGGCCGGTAATGGGATTGGGATATTCGGAGCTAATAAAGCCTTTAATTTAGGTGACTGATTAAATAGCCTATAGCGAGGGATTTATGTTAGAACTATCAACTGAAAGCTGGATGGCTGTAGTGTTTTTTATTGTATTGCTTATATGAGGTACTGCCATATTTTTATTTGGCCGCATTACTATTAAACATCTTGAGCAAGAAATGTTGAAAGAAGGGATAGAGCCCCCAGCTTGGGATAAAGGTATTGGTGCACGAATGGTTGCTTACGCTGGGGTTATAGCTTGGCCCAACCTCAAACGTCATGCTTCTCTTGTTAATATTGAAGCGACAAAGCGCTTTAGTCGAAGCAAAGACAAAAAACTTGCGTGGTTCTACATTATTTCTTTGGTAAGTATTTTTACTCTTGGATTAATTATTTACTATCTATATATCCATAAGAGTTAGTAGTGTTACTGGGTGATTGATTTTACATCGATGAGTAATATTAAGTAAAAGCTAACAAAAACATCTATCCTCTGCCGTTGCTCAAATAGGGTGTTTTTGTTTCATTGTTGAAATAAGGACATCTCTCTTATTTCAACAATGTGTCGTAAACTCAAAAATCTCAGTGATTTTGGTTGATCACGAATAAGAAAAGTACTATTTATCTCAATCCAATTAGTAAACCAAGTGACAGGTTGGTAAATTATTTTTTTCTAAATAATTCTGGTGGTATTCCTCGGCAATGTGGAATGTTTGTATCGGTACAATTTCAGTCACAATATGACGCTGTCCCCATTTACCGCTTCGTGCTAATGCCAGCTTTGAGCTTTCAGCTTGGGCTTTTTGCTCTTTATCGTGAAAAAAAATCGTGCTGCGATATTGAGTACCAATGTCACCGCCCTGCATATTCAGCATGGTTGGGTTGTGATTTTTCCAAAAAGTGTCCAACAAGTCGTCGTAACTGACGATTTCTGGATCAAACTCAACTTGAACCACTTCTGCGTGACCAGTTGAACCCGTCTTCACTTCTTTATATGTGGTCGCACTGTCTTTGCCACCCATGTAGCCACACGTTGCGTTACTGACGCCGTTAATTTCACGGAAAAAATATTCAACACCCCAAAAACAGCCTGCACCAAATGTTGCTAACGCCATGACATACCCTTAAAACAAATTATAGAAGTCTAGATGGCTACAATTGTGTTGAATATTGTGTAGTTTTGCAAGCAAACTTTTATTAATAAATAAATCTAACATATGCCACCAATAAAATAGCGTTTGGCTATGATAGAATCCGCGACAATAGGCAGTAATAGTTAACATCGTTTTACGTCAAAGTTAACTACGCCATATAATAATGAGACAAGGAGTTGATAGTGTTATCTGACCTGATGATAAACCATGATTTTTTAGCCTATACCTTAGCCAATCCAAATCAATTACCTGAAGCATCTGATTTTATGTTGGCAGATCATACCCGTGTAGATGTATGGGATACGGGAGTGATTGTATTTACTCCGGCTAATGCAACCAAAGATATCGTGCTGTCTTGTGCTGTGCACGGTAATGAAACTGCACCGATTGAAATCTGTAATCAACTCATTAAAGATTTGCTCAGCCAACGAATTGTTGCCAAGCAGCGAGTGATGTTTTTAATTGGTAATCCGGCCGCGATCATCAATAAAACCCGTTTTATTGATGAAAACATGAATCGTCTATTTAGTGGCGCGCATTCTAAAGGCGAGGGCTTAAGCCATCCGGAGCGTCACCGAGCAAAAGCGTTAGAGCAATACGTGGCAGACTTTTTCAATGCCAATAATGACAATCAGCGTATTCATTACGACTTACATACTGCTATTCGTGCTTCTAAGCATGAAAAGTTTGCCATATACCCATACCGTCCTGGCCGTGCTTTTAGCGGTGAACAAATTATGTTTTTGGCGGCATGTGGCGTTGATACTATGTTGTTTCACCACGAACCAACAACGACGTTTAGTTATTATTCGTCAGAGCAATTTCAAGCAGATGCTTTTACTGTGGAATTAGGCAAAGTAATGCCATTTGGCCAAAATGATATGAGTCGTTTTGCACAAACTCATACTATGCTTGAAAAGTTGATTACTGAAACTGAGTTAGCACCTGTTGAGTTCGACCCTAGCAAGGTCAATTTGTATAAGGTATCGCGCTCTATTAACAAGCACTTTGATAATTTTGAATTTAGCTTTGCAGGCGATGCAGAAAACTTCAGTGCCTTTAGTCAGGGCGAGGTATTAGCGACAGAAGGCGGGAAGCAAATCACAGTCGAGCAACCATTAGAAGCGATCGTATTTCCTAATGAGAACGTGCCGGTTGGCCAACGTACGGTGTTGTGTTTAGTACCCGCGTTGAACGAAACTATTATCTAGTCGTAAAGCAATATATACATGTCAATCGCGAGTAAAATGCGTTTACAGTGAGAGTAAGTATTGATAGGTAGTTTACGTTAACGTAATGTCTACTCGCATAGTATAAATAGAGCCATGTTTATGTTGAACATGGCTCAACAATAACAAGAGCATAATATGAGCAACGCACCACTGACCAATGAAACAGTGCACCGTGTCAGCTTCTTAGACAAAGCGTCATTGCACATCCCCATTTTGCGTATTTTGCAAGCTGATGGCACCACTTATGAAAGTGCGGTTCTACCAGTAATCGACAAGGCTCTGGCCGAAAAAATCTTTGATACCTGTGTTTTTACACGCGTATTAGACGAGCGTATGTTGGGTGCCCAGCGTCAAGGACGGATTAGTTTTTACATGACCTGTACCGGTGAAGAAGCCTCAATTATTGGCAGCACAGCCGCGCTTGATAAAGACGACGTCATTTTGGCTCAATATCGTGAGCACGCCTCATTGCGTTATCGCGGCTTTACGACTGAACAATTTATGAATCAAATGTTCAGTAACGAGAAAGATTTAGGTAAAGGTCGCCAAATGCCGATTCATTACGGTAGTCGCGAACTTAATTACCAAACTATTTCATCACCTTTAGCAACTCAAATTCCACAAGCCACAGGTGTTGCTTATGGCATGAAATTACAAGGCAAGCGTAACGTCGCCATTTGTTATTTTGGTGAAGGCGCAGCATCAGAAGGTGACTTCCATGCTGGCTTGAATATGGCCGCAGTGCTTAAGTCTCCGACCATCTTTTTCTGTCGTAACAATGGTTATGCTATTTCAACCCCTACAGAAGAGCAATTTGCCGGTAACGGTATAGCCAGTCGGGGTGTTGGTTACGGTATGCATACCATTCGTGTAGACGGTAACGACATGCTAGCGGTGTTAGCCGCCACGCAACAAGCTCGTGCCCACGCACTTGAACATAATGCTCCAGTATTGATTGAAGCGATGACGTATCGTTTGGGCGCGCATTCTTCATCAGACGATCCATCTGGTTACCGTTCAAAAGAAGAAGAAGCCAAATGGCAGCAACACGATCCAGTAAAACGTTTTAAATTATGGATGGTTAACAAAGGCTGGATAACTGAAGCCGATGAAGCCAAGTTATTTGAACGTTATCGCGAAGAAGTATTAGCAGCGGTTAAAGTAGCTGAAAAGTTACCTATTCCGAAACTAGATGAAATTATTGAAGATGTGCTTGATAAACCGACTCCAGCATTGAGAAAACAGCTTAAAGAGCTGAAAGAACACATTGCTAAGTATCCAAAAGCCTATCCAAAAAGCGCAGGGAGACTCTAAACCGTGGCTCAAATGAATATGTTACACGCCATCAACGAGGCGTTATCAATAGCCATGACTGCCGACGAGCGCATGGTGATTTTTGGTGAAGACGTTGGCCACTTCGGTGGTGTTTTTCGCGCGACTTCTGGTTTACAAGAGCAGTTTGGTCGCGACCGTTGTTTTAACACGCCGCTCACTGAACAAGGTATTGCTGGTTTTGCTAATGGTCTAGCATCTTATGGCATGACTGCTGTTGCAGAAATTCAGTTTGCTGATTATATTTTTCCGGCATTCGATCAAATCGTTAATGAATCGGCAAAATTTAGATACCGCAGTGGTAATCAATTTGATGTGGGTGGGTTAACCTTCCGCACACCATACGGTGGTGGTATTGCCGGTGGACATTACCACTCTCAATCACCTGAAGCCTATTTTACCCAAACGCCTGGTTTAAAAGTGGTCATTCCGCGTAATCCAGAACAAGCTAAAGGGTTGTTGCTGGCGTCTATTCGCGATCCAAACCCGGTGATTTTCTTTGAACCTAAACGTTTGTACCGCGCATCTGTTGGCGAGGTTCCAGCCGGTGACTACGTTATCGAATTAGGCAAAGCACAAGTGGTTAAGCAGGGCAGTGATATTACTGTTCTGGCTTGGGGCGCACAGATGGAAATCGTCGAAAAAGCCTGCGAACGTGCCGAGAAAGAAGGTATTTCATGTGAAATTATCGACTTACGCACTATCGCGCCATGGGATGTTGAAACTATCGCAAAATCAGTGACCAAAACAGGTCGTTTACTGATTAACCATGAAGCGCCATTAACCGGTGGTTTTGCTGGTGAAATTGCGGCAACCATTCAGCAAGAATGTTTCTTATCGCTTGAATCACCGATCAATCGTGTGTGCGGATTAGATACGCCTTATCCATTGGTGCATGAAAAAGAATACATGCCAGATGAATTAAAGACCTTCGAAGCCATCAAGGCCACAGTGTCGTTTTAGGAGTAAGGTATGATTAAAGATTTTATTTTACCCGACATCGGCGAAGGTGTGGTGGAATGTGAATTAGTTGATTGGTTAGTTAGCGAAGGTGACATTGTCACTGAAGATCAACCGATTGCTGATGTAATGACAGATAAAGCCTTAGTGCAAATTCCGGCGCCGCATGCTGGAAAAATTACCAAGCTTTACTACGCCAAAGGTGAAATCGCCATTGTGCATCAACCATTGTACGCAGTAGAAATGGATGGAGATGACAACGATAGCGTCATTGAAGCCCCTGTAGCAGCTATGACACCGGTTAACGATTCAGCTGTTAACAACAGTAATGCTGTTACGGCCACAACCAGCAGTCAGTCAAACATTGAAGAGTTCTTATTGCCTGATATCGGTGAAGGGATTGTTGAATGTGAATTGGTTGATTGGTTAGTCGAAGAAGGCGATATCGTCGTTGAAGATCAACCCATCGCTGATGTGATGACCGATAAAGCGTTAGTGCAAATCCCGGCCATGAAAGCCGGTAAAATTGTCAAACTGCATTATCGTAAAGGTCAGCTTGCTAAAGTGCACTCACCTTTATTTGCCATTGAAGTAGAAGCTGAAGTTAATGCTCCGTCAGCTCCTGTTGAAGTGGTTGAACAAGCACAAGCAGCTGCGCCACAAGTTAACCTTGAACCTGTTGCACAAGGTAAAGCCTTAGCTAGCCCAGCCGTTCGCCGCATGGCACGCGTACTGGACATTAATATCGCTATGGTTGTTGGCACAGGCAAAAATGGCCGAGTTTACAAAGAAGATATTGAACGTCATCAGCAAGGTGGTCATGCCACTCAAGCTGCAGCAAGCACAACGCCAGTGTCGTCAACGAGTCAAGATAATGCTCAAGCTGGCAGTTCTGTGAATAGCGGCATAGTGAGTAATGTAACGGCGAACGATCGGGTTGAACCTATCAAAGGCGTCAAAGCTATTATGGCGAAAATGATGGTTGAGTCAGTATCGACTATCCCTCATTTTACTTACTGTGAAGAGTTTGACCTTACCGAACTCGTTGCCTTACGTGAAAGCATGAAGCAACGCTATTCAACTGACGAAGTGAAGCTGACCATGATGCCATTCTTTATGAAGGCCATGTCATTAGCGATCACAGAATTTCCGATATTAAATAGCCAAGTTAATGCAGATTGTACCGAACTCACTTACAAGTCTCGTCATAACATTGGTATGGCCGTTGATTCAAAAATGGGTTTATTGGTACCGAATGTTAAAGACGTACAAAGTAAGTCTATTTTGGATATTGCTGCTGAAATTTCACGCTTAACCACCGCCGCACGCAGTGGCCGTGTGTCGCCAGCAGATTTGAAAGACGGTACCATTTCGATTTCTAATATCGGCGCATTAGGCGGTACCATAGCAACGCCGATTATTAACAAGCCGGAAGTGGCCATTGTGGCGTTAGGTAAATTACAAATACTGCCACGCTTTAATGCTAAAGGTGAAGTTGAAGCGCGTAAAATTATGCAAGTAAGTTGGTCTGGCGATCACCGCGTTATTGATGGTGGCACCATTGCTCGCTTCTGTAATTTGTGGAAACACTACCTAGAGCAACCACAAGAAATGTTATTAGCCATGCGCTAATGATGATTAGTGTTAATTGCACTATCTTATCCAAAAGGACGCTAACACGTCCTTTTGTTTTAAGTGGCTTTTTCGTATAATACTCGAACAATGTAAATCGATTGGAACCTGTATGAGTCTGTCGGCACCTAAAATTGAAATGATTGAATATCCGTTTCCGCCAAAACCTGCCGTGTTGTCTGACACTGAAAAAGCACAGTATAAAGCACGTATTAAACAGTTATTGATTGATCAAAATGCAGTACTTGTTGCCCATTATTATACCGATCCTGAAATTCAAGCATTAGCTGAAGAGACGGGCGGTTGTGTGTCTGATTCATTAGAAATGGCCCGCTTTGGTCGTGATCACCCAGCCAAAACATTAATTGTTGCTGGCGTTAAGTTTATGGGCGAAACCGCTAAAATCTTAAGCCCAGAAAAAACCATTTTAATGCCAACTCTTGAAGCAACCTGTTCATTAGATTTAGGTTGCCCGATTGAGCAATTCAGTGAGTTTTGCGATGCCCATCCCGACCATACGGTTGTGGTATATGCTAATACCTCTGCCGCAGTAAAAGCACGTGCGGATTGGGTCGTAACCTCAAGTATCGCACTTGAAATTGTCGAGCATTTAGACAGCCAAGATAAAAAAATTATCTGGGCACCCGATCGTCACCTAGGCGCTTACATCAACAAACAAACTGGCGCCGACATGCTGTTATGGCAAGGCGATTGTATTGTGCATGATGAGTTTCAAGCCAAAGCACTTCGTGAGCTTAAAAAACAGCATCCTACGGCGGCGATTCTAGTACACCCAGAATCACCTGCCAGTGTAGTAGAACTTGCTGATGCTGTAGGCTCTACTAGCCAGCTGATTAAAGCTGCGCAAACCATGCCAAACGACAAGTTTATCGTCGCTACCGATCGCGGCATTTTTTATAAAATGCAGCAAGCGGCTCCTGGTAAAATATTACTTGAAGCCCCAACCGGCGGCAATGGAGCAACCTGTAAAAGCTGCGCCCACTGTCCATGGATGGCCATGAACGGTTTACCCGCTATCGAAGCTTCATTAGTCGATGCCGATAAAACCAATCATGAAATATTTGTGGGTGAAGAACTTCGCATTAAAGCACTCATCCCACTCACCCGCATGCTCGATTTTGCCAAAGAATTGAACATGAAAGTGAAGGGCAACGCTTAAACGTTTAGGTTTAGGTTTAGGTTTAGTGTCCATGAAAACAGAAAACCGACATTTAGTCGGTTTTTTTGTTTTTATAAAAAGTCATTTATTTCTGCAAATACACTTATATAGAGTCCATTGAAACAACGCCGTGAGCATGGCATGGATGTCATATTAGCTTTCGCTGGTCAGAGTCACTCTTTGATATTCCATTACCATGGCATTCGTAAATCCATTGACATCAGATTGCTATCGGAAGCGCTAGGGATTTTTGACAATGGGCGAGGGCGTGACTAGCGAAGTTAAACGCTGAATTAGTCTCGATCTAAATATTCTGCTTATCAAAAGATTTAGTTGGAGCGATGAGGATTTGTTAAGGGATCAATCGCTTTACCCTTTGACTTAGGTGTGAGCGAAACGCCACTAGCTTCTCGACCGAAGGCCGCATAGATCAAAAGAAAGTTAATAAACAGAAATCAACACTGCATCGAAACAATAAGAGAAGGGGATGTTGCTCACCCAGCAGCCAAAACAAAAAGCCCCGCATATATGCGAGGCTCTTAAGCTAACTAGATTTCTATCAAGTATTAAATAATATTTGTAGATTACTTAGCGTTCATTAGTGCAACAGCGTTGTCTAACATGCGGTTACTGAAACCCCATTCGTTATCATACCAAGACATCACTTTCACTAAACGACCATTAACACGAGTTTGTGTTGCGTCGAAATTCGAAGAGAAAGGATTATGGTTAAAGTCGATAGACACCAATGGTTCTACATTAATCGCTAATACTTCAGACATTGGAGACTGTAGTGAAGCACGAGTAATGATGGCATTAACTTCTTCAACAGTAGTGTCGCGAGATGCTAAGAAGGTTAAGTCAACTAAAGATACGTTAATTGTTGGTACACGTACCGCTAAACCGTCAAATTTGCCTTGAAGCTCAGGAACCACTAAACCTACTGCAGCAGCTGCACCGGTTTGGGTTGGGATCATAGACATTGCCGCAGCACGAGCACGACGTAAATCTGTGTGATACACATCAGATAAACGCTGATCGTTAGTGTAAGAGTGGATAGTGGTCATTAAACCAGACTCAATCCCAAGCTCATCATTTAACGGCTTAGCAATAGGCGCTAAACAGTTAGTAGTACAAGAAGCATTTGAAACTACTGTCATATCAGCAGTTAATACTTCGTTGTTTACGCCGTAAACAACAGTGGCATCAACATTCTTACCTGGAGCAGAAATAAGTACTTTCTTAGCGCCAGCAATAAGGTGCGGTTGCACAGATTCTTTAGAAGTGAAAATACCAGTACATTCGAAAACGATGTCAATTTTCAACTCAGCCCAAGGTAACTTTGATGGGTCACGTTCTTGGAAAGTTAAGATCTTGTCGCCATTAACATAGATAGCTTCATCGTCGTGATCAACTTTTGCGTTGAAACGACCATGTACAGTATCGTACTTAGTTAAGTGAGCATTAATTGATGCATCACCTAAATCGTTTAATGCAACGATTTCGATTGGGTAATTTTTTTCGCTTTCGTATAGAGCACGTAAAACATTTCTACCGATACGGCCATAGCCGTTAATTGCTACACGGATAGTCATCTCATATCCCTCAAGTTAAAATAATTTGGTGGCATGTAAATCGCCTGGTTGTAAAATTACCAAATTGGCTGTAATAATCAAGCTAAATCACCTAAATATGCCGAATTAAGCCAATAATTTTGTATTTTTTTTACATTAAGCTCATTTTGAATATAAATTAAGCACAGTTTTGTAAGTTGTACACTAACGTAAGCGAGATAATATTGGCCGATTAGTGAGGTGATTTATGCTTACTTTAGTAACATCTCGCTGCGACTCTGTGCAAATTGTTTACTCATTACCGCAGAGATTAATTCAAGTGCTTGTTTATCGAGTTCTGTCGCTAATGTTTTATTACCTTTAATAATGGCCAATAACTTTTCTTCATCGGCATGGTTGTCACTCATTAACAAATTTGCTCGAGTTAACAGGTATTCTTTTTCAGCATTTTGTTGTTGCCGATATATTGATGCTAACGCTAAAAACCAATCAGCATCGATTTTGGCTGGTTCTGTTGTGGCTAACAAATGCAAATAAAGCGTTTTAGCGTCGTTAGGTGAGACTCGCACATAATAAGCTGCTAGTTGGGTAATAATGTCATTGTCGGTGAGTTGACCTTGCTTATAGGTGCGTTCAACAATGGCGAATGCGTCTTGATCGTTGAAACGCGTCCAACGATAAAATGCCAAATGCACCTCATTATTAGTGCGGGTAAATTCTTGAAGTTCAGATAATGTTTGAGTACTTACCGCAAATGCTCGCTCGCGATCTCGTGTACGGTCGGTATTCAACTTATGTTGAACCCCTGCGGCTAATTCGATGCAGTTACTGTAATTTTCTAGATAAACCAGCTGCTGATAAAGTTGTTTCCCAGTGGGTGTCGAACTCTGTTTTAACGCGTATCGATGACGGATCAAGTCGCCTTTTTCAAATCGGCACCAACTATCTTTGTGTAAATCGCTACAAAGTTCGGGATTATTTTTACAAATGAGGTCGCTATTACGGTCATTATCGCAGCCAAAAAGGCCAAATAATGCCCCAATAACTATAAATGATGTAATTAATACAAAATTTTTGCTCAAAATCGTCTCCGAGAGGTAAATTGTCTAATAAAATTACACATTTACCGAAAATTTGTTACTAGCGAAATAACCTGTATTTCATTACAATGTCGGCGACCAACAGGGGGCCACCCCCATACAATATACTAAATTATTGGTCTTTTCTTTTTGTTACTCAAACCTTTCTGAAAAAACGAGAAAAGTGAGATAAAGGATCCCTACATGAGCGCAGATAAACATTTACAGAGCTGGCAAGAACGTTTCGAAATGGCAGAAGCAATGCAACCGTTGCTTGGCAAGTTGTATCGTAACCAAGGCATTGAAGTAATGGTATATGGTAAACCATTGCTTAATGCATCAACCATCGAAATCATTAAGTCACACCGTTTAGTACGTCGTCATGTCGGTGAAAAATTACGTCTTCGTGAAAGTTTCCCATTTGTTGTAGCACTTAGCAAATTAGCGATTAAACATTGCAGAGTGGATATTGGTAAATTAGCGATTAATTACTGGCGTAATAACAAGGATGCGAGCGGTATTGAAGCTTATATGACACAAGAATTGTCAGAAGCGGTTAATCACGGTGATGATACCCCGGCTCGTGATGTTGTACTTTATGGTTTTGGTCGTATCGGCCGTTTGCTGGCACGTTTATTAATTGAACGTACCGGTAAAAGCAACAAATTGCGTCTGCGTGCCATTGTGTTGCGCGGTGGTAAAAAGGGTGATTTAGAGAAACGTGCTAGCTTATTGCGTCGTGACTCGGTACACGGACCATTTAATGGCTCTGTCGAAGTTGATGAAGAAAACAACGCAATCATCGCTAACGGCACTTATATTCAGATTATTTACGCAAATTCTCCTGATCAAGTTGATTACACTCAGTATGATATTAAAGATGCATTAATTGTCGATAATACTGGTATTTGGAAAGATGAAGAGGGTTTAGGTTTACACCTTAAAAGCCCAGGAGCTTCAAAAGTATTGTTAACGGCACCCGCTAAAGGCGCTATTAAAAATATCGTCTATGGTGTGAATGAAAACGATATTCTTGATGAAGACACAATCGTTTCAGCGGCAAGCTGCACTACAAACGCTATTACGCCAGTGTTGAAAGCGGTTAATGACAAATACGTTATTGAGAATGGCCACGTAGAAACGATTCACTCGTATACGAATGATCAAAATCTAATCGATAATTACCATAGTGCCGACCGTCGTGGTCGCAGTGCACCGTTAAACATGGTGATTACTGAAACGGGTGCCGCTAAAGCTGTTGCTAAAGCATTGCCTGTATTAGCGGGTAAGCTAACCGGTAACGCAATCCGAGTTCCAACACCTAACGTATCAATGGCGATTATTAGTGTTAATTTACAACATGAAACCAATCGTGATGAACTGAATGAATATTTAAAAGATGTCGCATTACAGTCTGGATTACAAAATCAAATTGATTTTACTGAATCAACTGAAATAGTATCTAGCGATTTAGTCGGTTCACGTTATGCCGGAGTTGTTGATTCGCAAGCGACGATAGCAGAGGGTAAACGTGCCATTTTATACGTATGGTATGACAACGAATTTGGCTATAGCTGCCAGGTTGTTGGTGTTATGCAAAAAATGCTTGGTTTAACCACATTATCATTACCAAAAAGCTAATGTGTTATAAAAACTAACCATTCATGGTGGTGAATACTCGAAAGGCGTACAAGCTTAATATCGCTGTTTATTGAGTACTTACCGTCATATTTATGATAAAGCATCTCTTTGGAGGTGCTTTTTTATGCGCGTTGTAATTTATTTAATCATAATGATGATTTATGCATCAAACAGTCATTATGTTGCAATAAATGTGTTTTTATTGATTGACTATCGGGGCTAAAACGGTAGAATGCCATTCCGCAGTCAGGGGAAACTTCTTCAGCTGTTAAGTTTGAAAGGCGTTATTGTTCTTACAAATTTAGTAAAGGTTATAGGCGATACAAATGCGACATTAGCTCAGTTGGTAGAGCGATACCTTGCCAAGGTATAGGTCATCGGTTCGAACCCGATATGTCGCTCCAATTTCTTATCTTATCCGATGGATTTGAATTTGGTTAAAGCATGGCGCGATGGCAGAATGGCTATGCTACGGATTGCAAATCCGTCGATCTCGGTTCGACTCCGGGTCGCGCCTCCACGAAATTGCGTTTGATGGTTACTTTTAGTAACGGTTAAAACAACACTTTGCCCGAGTGGTGGAATCGGTAGACACAAGGGATTTAAAATCCCTCGCTGAATAAGCGTGCCGGTTCAAGTCCGGCCTCGGGTACCATTATAATCTCTAGTAATAGAGAGTGGTGTAAAAAAGCCTCAACATTAGTTGGGGCTTTTTTACGTCTGAAATTTGTGAATTAGATCGAAAGAATAAAATCCCTCGCGCTCTGGTTGAACATCAGGCGTACAGGCGCAAGTCCGGCCTCGGGTACCATTATAATCTCTAGTAATAGAGAGTGGTGTAAAAAAGCCTCAACATTAGTTGGGGCTTTTTTACGTCTGAAATTTGTGAATTAGATCGAAAGAATAAAATCCCTCGCGCTCTGGTTGAACATCAGGCGTACAGGCGCAAGTTCGGCCTCGGGTACCATTATAATCTCTAGTAATAGAGAGTGGTGTAAAAAAGCCTCAACATTAGTTGGGGCTTTTTTACGTCTGAAATTTGTGAATTAGATTGAAAGATCAAAATCCCTCGCGCTCTGGTTGAATATCAGGCGTGCCGCTCTTTATTAATAACAATCGTCAGAAAATTGAGCTGAATATTAAGTGTTATTGTATTGGTGGGGAGACTTTACAATAGAGGAGGATGCTGATGATAAGATCTTTGGGTTAGTCACACTTTGGAATCAAATGTTAGCTTGAAGCTAGGCTTGTCTAGGAATGAAACATAACGTGAGAGGCCTGTAACTCTATGAACCATCACGTTATGAATAGAAAAGGGTGGTGACTAAGACTGATCGTCTAGTTGAATTTGGCCTACATATAAAACAGGGGCAGCATCAATTTCATTGGCATCCATCATGGTAGCTATCCGCTCAACGGCAGACAATAATTGACTTTGTTCCCATTCTTCAAGGTTTTGATAACGCATAATAAAATGTTCTTGCAGTGGTTTAGGTGCGCTATTTAATAACGTTTTACCTGCGTCACTTAACGATAAATGAACTTTCCGTTTGTCGGTTTCGCTGCGCGTTCTAATCACCATGCCACGATTTTCTAATCGATCAATAATGGTCGTCACTGTCGCTGCACTCAAATTAATTTCTTGAGCTATTTGTTTGGCCAGTGGAGCGTCAAGTTGATCAATTTTCTGTATGACCATTAATTGTGGTCCAGTTAGACCCGATAGTTTATTTAATTGACGTGAGTGTATATCAATAGCTCTGATCACCCGGCGCAATGAAATTAATAGTTGTTCGTATTTTTCCATAATCCCCTCATAATTCACCATGCACCTTAGCAGAATTCGGCTTATTACTCATGTCCAATATCAAAAAAAGCAGAATAATGTCATAGACATTATTCTGCTTAGCTATTTTATCAGCAATTACAACTTAAAGACTGAAAGTACGTGATACCGATAATACTGCGCGGGTATCGCTTAAGTCTGTGTCCATGCTCGTGTCTTCAACGGCAACGTTGAAGTCAAAACCTTCCCAGCTGGTTAAGTACTCTGCGCGATAATGGTTGTAAGACTTGTCACCGTCCCATGCCCATTTGTCTTCGTCTTGCGAAGTAGAGCGGTCAAAACTAACACGGATGTCATGACCTTCTGCAATGGTGAAGGTATGAGCAACCATCATGATGTAATGGTCAGCATCAACACCAAAGTAATCCCATGAATACCAAAAGTTTAATTCACTTTGACCAAGCGATGAAGCATAGCCAAACTTAGTGTAAATCTCTGGGTAGTAATACTCATCAGAGGCATCATCACCATGGTAAGTGTAATATGCAATACCCGCATCTACAGACACTCTGTCTGTTAGTTCAAAATATTTACCTGCGTAAAAATCAAGTTCTAGCCAAGTGTCATCAGCACTGCCAAAGTCAACATTCGATGCCCAAGCTCCAACGTACCAACCGTCATCGGCAGCATAGTCTAGGCTAGCTTGTAAGGCAGGATCATTGTCTGTTTGGCTAACACCATTAAAGGTATAGTCAGAGGTTGCATTAACGGTTGTGCTTAACTCACCAGCCATTACTGAAGTCGGTAAAGCAAATAAGCTTAATAAGGCTAATTTTTTCATTGTGGTGTTCATCATTATTCCTTGGATCATTATTATTGTTTAGTCTGCTAATTCGATTTTAGTAAAATCGATTTTATTTTCTTTTGGAGAACGTTCTATATCAGTCACTTTACGGTAGTGCGATTTTAAAATGTATCCGAAACAACTTAATATCAAGGCAATAGCGAGAGCGCCAACCCATTGAATTTGTAAAAAGTCTAGTTTGAATAACAAGGTTAAGCCACTCAGTACCACTACATTACCGATGATATAAGGTACTTTACCAAAACGTTCAACGGTAAGGTTTAAGTTATCTGTATATAAACGAACCAGTGAATCGAGTGAGTTAATAACAAACATTACCCCTACAATCACCATTGCTAGATTATAAAAACCTGACGTATCAATACCATTTGCGCTGTAGTAGTACAGAACCGTGAACCAAATCGCGATTGGAATTGAAGGGAATACCATCATGGCTATTAATACTTGATAGGTTTTCATTCCACCCACAAAACGAGCGGTAAATTGACCAATCATAATGCTCCATGCAAACCACCAGAATAGGTAAAATTCGTGGTAATCGTTTATTGGAAGTACAAAGTTATGGATGTTGCCAAAATAGTCACCAATTAATGCAAATGTAGTAAAGAACTCACCCACACTAGAATCGTCTGATAAAAATGCGCCCGCCCACATGATGGCGATTAAACCAAAGAACAACCAGGTACTGCCTAAACTAAGATAACGAACATAGCGAATACTGGTGCTTGAATACACTGCGGCGGCAATAACCATAAACACGATTAAATAGAAGCTGCTAACAACGGTTTCACCATCACCTAATTGCGGTAAATACCACGGTAAGTTAGTTAATAATAAATAAGCGGTAAAGGCACATGTACCAATGATCACTACGTTATTAATAAACTTTATCAATGGAATTTCAAAATACTTTACTCTTGGTTCAATAACACAAAAGTAGAAGCAGGTTAAAAAGTAAAACGCCCAAATTAAGCAGGCCCAAAAACCAAACTCTATGGCTAACGGATTACTAAATCCATATTCTGGACTGGTTGCTAAATCTGCATAACCAGCAAATTCAGTTAACGGAAACATGATTAAGCCAACATCAAGCCCTGAAGTGAACAAAATGGCAATAAAGGTAAATTTACGCACCGGTGTCACACCAATGCACTGCATGTTACCCCAACGATAAATAACAAATGCGATAGCGGCAAAAGTGAATAAAATGCCTATTGATAACCAGGTCGTCATTATTTAACTCCCGGGTGAATAGTGTGTGCGAACATAATGTTGGCTCCTTGTTGTATGTTTTTTATGCCATAGAACAATTTTTAAAGGCAAAACGCCCTCAAGCCTTAAGTATCGTGATGACGATAGTTAAACCCTGATAGATTGAACTTGGCTAAATAGGCCATTTACAAAAATGTAGGTTGGCCATCAACCTGTTGTCGATGTGTGTAAATGAATACACATCGACGAATGGGTGTTAATCAATTTGTCGTTTAGGCGCTTGTAATCGTTGTGATGTTTGCCATTGCTCAGCAATAGTCACTTTTGCCAAACTTGGCGCAAGAGGTTTGTTGCCTAAAATGATGTCGGCAGCGCGCTCGGCGACCATAATAGTAGGGGAGTTTAAGTTACCATTTGGAATGGTCGGGAAAATTGACGAGTCAACCACTCGCAAACCATGAATACCGTGAACTTTTGTTTCAGAGTCGACAACCGCCATCTCATCTTCACCCATTTTGCATGAACAAGAAGGGTGGTAAGCACTTTCTACTGAGCTTCTTACAAAGCGGTCTATTTCTTCATCGGTCTGTATTGATAAGCCTGGTTGAATTTCTTCACCACGATACTCATCTAAACCCGGTTGATTAATAATTTCACGGGTTAAACGCACACACGCTCTAAAGCCTTCAATATCATCTTGATGCGATAAATAATTGAACTGAATTTGTGGCGCAACCTTGGCATCATTTGATACAACCGTTACGGCGCCACGGCTTTTAGGTTTATTGTGGCCAATATGAACTTGGAAACCATGGCCAGCAAATGCTTCTTTACCGTCGTAACGCATAGCAGCAGGTAAAAAATGGTACTGTAGATCCGGCCACTCTAAACCCGCTTTTGAGCGGATAAATCCACATGATTCGAAATGGTTAGTTGCGCCCAAACCTGATTTATTAAAAATCCAGCGAGCACCAATAAACAATTTGTTTAACGGGTCAATTTTGCCATTGAGCGAAATAGGCTTTAAGCACTTAAATTGGAAGTAAAACTCTAAGTGGTCTTGCAGATTCTGACCAACACCGGGTAATTGATGTACTTGTTCAATGCCTGCGCTAGCTAACGTGCTTGAATCACCAATACCCGACAGTTGTAAAATATGCGGTGAACCAATAGAACCTGCAGATAAAATCACTTCTTTATTGCAGTTAACATCTATTAGCTCGCCTTTACGTTCGTAACGAACGCCGACAGCCGTTTTGCCTTGCATAATCACTTTATGTACAAGCGCATGAGTGACCACGGTTAAATTCGGACGTTTCATCGCAGGGCGAAGGTACGCATTTGCCGTAGACCAACGCACACCATTTTTAACGGTCATGTGCATTGGGCCAAAGCCTTCTTGCTGACTAGCATTGTAATCATCAGTGGCTAGATAGCCGGCATCGACACCTGCATCCACAAAAGCTTGATATAACGGGTTTTTCATTTCATTACCGTTATTAACCGCTAATGGGCCTTTATCACCGCGATAAACATTACCGCCAAAAGACCATGTTTCAGCTTTTTTAAAGTAAGGCAGACAGTGAGCATAATCCCAGTCTTTTGCACCTTGTTGTTGCCACTCATCAAAATCACGTGCATGACCACGTACGTAGACCATGCCATTGATTGATGATGAACCGCCTAACACTTTGCCACGCGGGCAATGCATACGGCGATTGTCCAAATGTGGTTCGGCTTCTGTTTCAAACTGCCATGCATACTTTTTAGTATTCATAGGGATAGATAGCGCCGTAGGCATTTGAATAAAAATGCTTTTGTCGCTACCACCGGTTTCAAGTATCAGGACTTTATTGTCTGGATTTTCCGTTAAGCGGTTGGCTAATACACAACCTGCGCTACCGGCACCAACAATAATATAATCGTATTCATGAGATATTTGCGTAGACATTAATGGGTCACTCCTAAAATGGGCTTTCAAGTGACTGCATACCAACGTAAACAGCTTTTATTTGGGTGTATGCTTTTAATGTTTCAGAGCCATTCTCACGACCAATACCAGACATCTTGTAACCACCAACCGGCATTTCTGCAGGAGAGGCACCATAAGCATTTATCCAACAAATACCGGCTTGCATTTGATGAATAACACGATGTGCACGGGTAATGTCTTGCGTAAATACACCTGCTGCTAAGCCTAGGTGAGTACTATTGGCACGCTTAACAACTTCATCTTCATCAGCAAAGGTAAATACTGACATCACAGGGCCGAATATTTCTTCTTTCGAAATCGTCATCTCATCAGTGCAATCCGTAAATACAGTCGGCGCCACAAAGAAACCATTCGGTGCATTGTCAGGCGTTAATGCTGTTCCGCCTGTTAATAAGATGGCACCTTCTTTTTTACCGATTTCAATGTAGTCGAGTACTTTTTGCTGATGGTCGCGTGAAATCAATGCACCAAAATTGGTGTCAGGGTGCATTGGGTCTCCGCAAACGATGTTTTGTTCGGTACGTTCTTTTAAGCGTTGGATAAAGCGCGGATAAATATCTTGCTGCACAAACACGCGAGTACCGTTGGTACACACTTCACCTTGAGTATAGAAATTCGCTAACATTGCTGCTGATACCGCATTTTCAACATCGGCATCATTAAAGATAATCAATGGCGACTTTCCGCCTAGCTCCATGGTCACGTCTTTTAGTGAACCCGCAGCAGCGGCCATCACTTTTTTACCGGTTCCGACTTCGCCCGTAAATGACACTTTAGCGATATCTTCATTGGTGGTTAGCCATGCGCCAACTCTACCGTCACCTTGAACAACGTTAAACACGCCATCTGGTACACCCGCTTGAGTGAATATTTCTGCTAAACGCATTGCGCCACGAGGTGTTTCTTCTGAAGGTTTAAAAATCATTACGTTGCCGCAAGCCAATGCAGGGGCTGCTTTCCAACAAGCAATTTGTAACGGGTAGTTCCATGCGCCAATACCAGCACAAATACCTAACGGCTCACGGCGAGTATAATAAAAGTCAGCGCCAACAGGCTGTTGATTGCCTTCAATACTTGGGGCGAGTCCGGCAAAGAACTCTATAGAGTCGGCGCCAGTAACGATATCGACAACCGAGGCTTCTTGCCATGGTTTACCGGTATCCAATACTTCACCTGCCGCAAGCTCATCATTTTGCTCACGGAGTAGGGCAACGGCTTTTAATAAAATGCGGCTACGTTCTATCGGCATCATAGCTGACCAAACTGCAAAACCTGCTTTGGCACTCTCTATGGCGGCTTTTTGCACAGACTCGGTTGCTACTTCAACTAAATAGCTGACTTCTCCAGTAGCAGGATTGATCACTTCAAATGTTTCGCCTGTACCGTTTGATTGGTATTTTCCATGGATATAATTTTGATAAATAACTAACGATGACATTATTCTACTCCGTTGTGCACGATCACAGCCTTGATAAAGGCTTTAGATAAAATTTGGGCTTGTTTAAAATCTTCTATTGGGGTGGTACTCAACGCACTGCGTAACCAAAAACCATCAATTACTGCCGCTGTTTGCTTGGCTGCATTAACAGCTGCTGCATTGGGTAATAATTGTTTAAACGAAAAAAGCAGGTTGCTGTATAACCGCTGACTATTAATGTTTTGCAATCTTGCTAACCCAGGATCGTGCATCGCTTGGGACCAGAAGCTTAACCATGTTTTTGTCGCGGCTGTTGAACGTTGTAATTCGGTAAAGTTTGCTTCCACGATCATTGAAAGCCGATCTATTGGGGTTAATGTTTTGCCTGACGTTCTTGTCAGTAATGCTTGCTTCAATTCCTCTAACAGAAATTTCTGCGTGGCTTCAATTAACCCTTGTTTACCACCAAAATAGTGGCTGATGATCCCTGATGACATTCCCGCCAATCCACTAATGGTATTAATAGTAGTGTTTTGTAACCCATGACGTTCGATTGACATTAACGTGGCATCTATCAGCTGTTGTTGTCTGACGTTTTTCATTGTAGGTCTTGACATAAAAGGGGTCCGTTATCTGTATTAAGAGTTGTTAATTGAACGCTCAATTAATAACGATACTAATGATTAGTGCTGTAATTATCAAGTTATAACTTGATATAGATCACAACATTCCAGTGACAAAATAAGATAGGAAACTAATTATAAAAAATAAGACACTGTTCTGTATAGGTTAAATGTTATCTGGCTTTGGTTGATGGTTTGTTGTAAAAAACGAAGACATTTTACATAAAATCATTACAGCTGCAGTTATTTTTAGGTTTTTGATTGATAAAATATCATTTTAAAATGGCTATTCTGCTCCCCAAACACCCTAACTCCTGCACATATTGCTTGGCGCGCCATAACCCCTATATTGATTTATTAACGAGGGAGTTGTTAGCACATGGAGGGAGGTATATTGATTAAAGCTGTTTGTTTTAGCCAATTTCACCAGTATTTTTTTGAGTGTGTCACTATACAACCACAGCCTTATTCTCTCCGACTAATGTTAGGTGTTAATGTTATCCATATGGGTGATGTATTCTGCTAAGTGTTCAGTGTTC